>CAZHFA010000212.1:0-2562 GCA_964531865.1 uncultured Bdellovibrionales bacterium | reverse complement strand
GCCAAAGGGGAACCCCTCACGCACTGCGTCGGCCTCGCTCAGACCCAGCGCTCGCACCACCGCTCCGGCAAACTCCGCCCGCGTAGTCGCTTCACCCACCGCAAAACGCCCCGCTCCATCGAGCCGCATTAGGCCATTTTGCACCACCGCACTCACATACTCCTTGGCCCATGCCGGAATCAACGCCGCATTGGCAATGGAAACCGGATGGCTTTTCAGCGACAGCATCACACTCGGCTTGCTCCTATAAGAAGCACTCTCTCGTGCCATATCGAGCGGATTGACCACAAATCGATCCACATCTCGCATCTGTTGCAACTGGAATTCGATATCAAATTTACGTGCGTCACCCAGCAGCAGCTCATCGGTATCGTATATCACCGGCGCGGGTGGCGCCACGGAGGGGTCAGGCAGCGCAACTCCCTCCAAGGCCATCCCACTCACCACATGCCGCGACTGATACACATCGCCATTTTGCAATGCATCCGCATGGGCCACTTCGTGCACATACGCCACCGGCAACCCGCTAAATTCACTGTAGGTGGTAAACCCGGTGGGCACCAGTTTCCAGTTGGGCTCGGTCACCGTCACCCACTGCTGCATGGGACGTCCGGTCGTCGGCGAGATTACCGTCTGCCACTCTTCGTACTCCCGAGTCGCCGGCACATCGGCCACGCGCTCCTCCCAAATCCACAAGTAGTGCGCCATACTCACCGCCCCTTGCGGCAACGGCACCTGGCTGAGTGTCTGATTATTGGCTGCCGAAACCAGCAAGGTGGGCTCGCCGCTCATCTCAAACAGTGGCTCCGCAAATTCGGGACTGGTATAGTATTCATAATGAAGCGGATAGCGAACATTGGCTGCAGGGAACTTCACATATCCCAAATCGATGATGGTTTTGTCTTTTTCAAAGGTCTGCACATAATCGGCAGACACTTTTCCCAAGCTAATTTGCAAATCTGCCGACCCTGTATATGTGCGACTGCCGGCCCGATTGACCGCCACCACATGCAACGCGACCTGGTGGCGAATGCCAATGAAATGCCCCTCCAAATCGTAAAGCATGATCGGTTCGTCTTCAATGACTCGGTGCACACTCACCCAATGCGAGGTCAAATGACCACCTGCACCGGTGGGTTCGTAGGTGCCGTAGATATAGCCATCGACATTGACCTGCCAGCGGATCTCGTGGTTGGGTTTGATGTTGTAAGGTTGATTCACAGTGGTATTTACGCCGTTAAAACTGCCGTTTGCCCAAGGATGATACTCTTTGTCCACCCCGTTGGCCACAATCCAAGCGGTTTCGGTTTCCTGTGTAATGGTGCTGGTCGAGAAGAGCTTGACCGGACCTTGGTAGCGGATCCACTTTTGCGTTTGAAAAGTCAATTCGGTATTGGGCACATCGAGCACGGTTAAATCGGGTCCACTTAACCCGTTGAAAGTGACTTTCTCCTCAAAGAAATCGGCCCAAACTTTGCTATCGCCGTAGAAATCCGATTGCCCGGGCAGTTTCTCGGCACCAAAGGGGGTGACCGCAGGGATTAAGTCGGTTTGTCCGGTGAAACCCGGGGCTTTTACCATCACTCTGTCGCCTTTTTGAATGTCCACCGCGGACAAATCTACACTTGCTGCACCCTGGCCATCTGTTTGCACGACAATGGTTTGATTGGGAGTAGCCGTGCCACCCTTTGCATCGGTGCCGTTGCGATACAAATGTATCTCGATGTTGCGCCAAGCAAAGGGTTCTTTGTCGCTAAAGGGTGTGGCGTTGGTCGAAGACGCGCCGGCCATGCGCTTGGTAAACGCGGCGAGATTGATGCGGTCCTGATAAACACAGAGGCGGCTGAAGTAAAAAATCACGTCATCGGCGGGGTTGAAGCTCTTGTAACGCTGCAAAATGGGTAGATTTAGCTTGAAGAGGTCGGTACGATCATCGAGGATGACCACAAAGGCGTGCAAAACGAAATCGACACCGTAGTTCATGGTGGTTTGATCGACGTGGGCATAGGTGAAAAAGCCTAGACGGAGTTGCGCGCCAAAGACATCGACGTCGAGGATCTCGAGGTTAATGAGGGGTGTGATGTAAAGTCCGGCTTCGATTTGACCCATGGGGTCGCATTCGGCGTCGAAATACTGGTCGTAATCGGTGTCGACATGGAACGACGTGGGCACGCCAAAGCTGGTTCCCCCGTGGACGGAAGCGGTGGCGAGGATGCCTTCGGAGGCCTTGACGGTAAGGGTGATGTCACCATTGACATCGACAACAAGGTAGACACCCAGCTTAATGCCGCCCAAACCGGGGATGGGCACGGTGACGGCGAAGATGGGTAAGTACAGCTCCTCGTCGATCTGGAGGTCGAACATCATATTGAGCTCGATAAACTGAGCGGCGTCCACAAAGCCGAATTCATAACCGTCGAAGAGGGAGTATTCGGCGACAATGCCGGGGCTGACCCCAACAGCACCGCGCAAGGCGAGTTTAACCGTGTCGGTGGAGGTGCCGAAGGGCTTAAAGTGGTAGACGCCATCGTAGGTGTAGATTTTGGTGCCGCGATGGGCGAA
>CAZHFA010000211.1:0-2563 GCA_964531865.1 uncultured Bdellovibrionales bacterium | reverse complement strand
AGTTTATTGCTAATCAAAATTTTCTATCTTCTATTTTCTTTATTCGAAATATTATCTTTAAAAGTTTCCTAAATTAGGAAAAAATATGGGTGTCCTCTTATTTTCTCTTATTTTCCAGTATAAATTTTTTGAGGCATTTCATACCAAGCTAAGCCATTGCCAAGTTGTCCTCGTTTATTTCTCCCCCAACAATAAACGGTTTTATTTTTTGTTAATGCACATGTATGAAAACTCCCAGCAGAAACTTGAATTGCTTCCGTTAAATATCCAATACCTAAACTATCTTTTACTTGTACTGGTATTTGAAATGTGTTAATAGAATTATTTCCAAGTTGACCAAAATCATTTCTCCCCCAACAATATATGGTTTTATCTTTTGTTAATGCACATGTATGGAACTCGCCAGCAGATACTTGAACTACTCCTGTTAAATATCCAGTTCCAGTTTCGCTTTTTACTTGAACTGCCTTTATATTTTTTATGATAGAATCATTTCCAAGTTGACCATAATTATTTTCTCCCCAACAATATACGGTGCCATCTTTAGTTACAGCACATGTGTGAGAAGTGGCAGTCGACACTTGAGCTACTCTAGCTAAGTATTCATCATTTGACGCGTTTTTTACTTTAACAGGTAGATGACTATTTAAAATCGAGTCATTTCCAAGTTGACCATCTCCGTTTCTTCCCCAACAATATACGGTGCCATCTTTAATTACAGCACATGTATAACTAAATCCAGCTGCAATTTGAATGATGTCTTTTAAATAGTTAGTTCCTAAATTGTCCTTCACCTGAACTGGCGTGCTACTACTAATAACAGAATTATTTCCAAGTTGACCTTCCCCATTATAGCCCCAACAATATATAGTGCCATCACGAGTCAAGGCACAAGTGTGCGTGTCTCCACTAGAAATTTGTATTGCAGTACTAAACGATGCCTCTTTATCTAATTTATCCTTTATTCTTGCTGGCACAGTACTTTTTATATTTATCTCATTTCCAAGTTGTCCAAAATCATTTGTACCCCAACAATATATTTTTCCACTTTTTACTAATGCACATGTATGATGATCTCCTCCAGAAATTTGAATTACATTCAACAGTTTCTTTATTCCCATTTCACCTTTTACTTGTACAGGTATTTCGCTATTTATGCTCGTATTATTTCCAAGTTGCCCCTCTTCATTCCTTCCCCAACAATATGTTGTGCCATCTTCCATTACTGCACATGTATGAAAGTTTCCAGAAGAAATTTGATTTACTTTAGATAATATTTGAATGCCATTTTTATCTTTTACTTGTGTCGGTATTTTACTGTCTCTTGTAGAATTATTTCCAAGTTGACCAAACTCATTACTTCCCCAACAATATGCTGCTCCTTTATTAGTTATCGCACATGTGTGCCAATATTGGGTAGAAACTTGGCTAACATTAGGTAGATATTTATTTTTTGACTTGTCTTTTACTTGTACCGGTATAAAGCTATTTTTAACCGAATTATTTCCTAATTGTCCATAAGCGTTATATCCCCAACAATATATTATCCCATCAGTAGTTACTGCACATGTATGAGAAAAACCCGCTGAAACTTGGCTTGCTTTTGTGAAATACTGAGTTCCAAAAGAATCTTTAACTTGTACAGGCTTTTTACTATTTATATTTTTATTATTTCCAAGTTGACCATAATTATTTTCACCCCAACAATATATTGTTCCATCCATTGTGACTGCACAAGTATAACGATATCCGGCAGAAACTTGATTTATGTTTGCTAAGTATGTAGTTCCTGATTTGTCTTTTACTTGTACTGGTACTTTGCTATTGAAACCAATATCATCCCCAAGTTGGCCAAAACCATTACTTCCCCAACAAAACAATTTTCCTTTTTTAGTTACGGCACATGTATGCCAATAGCCAGCAGAAATTTGACTTATACCGGATAAATAAGCCCCTGTTGAATCTTTTACTTGAACTGGAATCTTATTGTGTATATTTATATTATTTCCAGCCTGACCAAAATCATTTTTTCCCCAACAATATACTGAGTCATCCGTAGTTACTGCACATGTATGAAAACTTCCAACAGAAATTTGATTTATCTTTGTTAAATATTTTGTTCCAGAATCATCTTTTACATGTACTGGTATTTTACTATTTTTAATAGAATTATTTCCTAATTGTCCATCCTCATTGTAACCCCAGCAATACACGTCTCCACTCTTAGTTAATGCACATGCATGTAAACTTCCCGTTGAAATTTGAATTATTCCTGTTAAATAGTTAGTGCCTAAATTATCTTTTACTTGAACTGGCACTTCACTATTTATATTTGTATTATTTCCAAGTTGACCATAATCATTTCTTCCCCAACAATATACAGATTTATTATTATCTGTTGTAATTCCACATGTATAATTTTCTCCTACGCTTATTGATTGAAATTCCCCTGTATTTACAGATATATTTTCTACTAGTGCATAAAGATTAAAAGGTAAAAATAAAGCTAAATATATTAATTTATAAAAATTGAGCACAGTATATTTTTTAAGAAAAAAATTAA
>CAZHFA010000210.1:0-2576 GCA_964531865.1 uncultured Bdellovibrionales bacterium | reverse complement strand
TGGTGAGATCAAATTATCGATACCAAATTATACCTTAAAGAGTCCTTCTGACTATCTCCCCTTGTTTCCACTAACCAAAAACACTAACACACCCGGAGAAAACTTTAAATATAACAATGGCGCTTTTGTCTATTTGGCATTGATGATTGAAAAGCTCAGCAGTATGAGTTATGCAGCGTTTGTTCGTCAGCGACTCTTAGCACCTCTAGGCATTACCCGATCAGGCGTTTATTCATTAACGGCTTTACCCAACAATACAGCGAATGGGTATTATGAAGATGAAGGAGAATGGCATACCAACATATACAAAGTTCCCATTCAAGCAGGCGGAGACGGTGGTATCTTCACAACCGCTTTAGATATGAAACGTCTTTGGGAAGCATTTCTCAATGCCGAGATTTTCTCTGCTAATCTAGTCAATGAGTTTCTAACCCCGGTATGCTGTGTTCGTCCGGAACTTGGTATACATTACGGATTAGGTGTGTGGCTAAAGTTATTACAAGACGGTAGCTATGAACCTTATGTGGTTGGTTCCGATGTTGGAGTATCGTTCAAGAGCAGCTACAACAAGGATTTACACACATTCTTCTTTGTGGTTTCGAACACCAGTGAGGGCGTCTGGCAATTATTAAAATCCATAACATAAAGTATCTACTCTTTTTACGAACAAGAAAAAACCGCCCACCGGCGTATCTCCTACGCAGGTGGGCGGTTGCTATGTACTGATTCAGTTACTTAAGTATCGATTTTTTCTTCAGCGAAAGGACCTACATCATATCCATTCCGCCCATGCCGCCGCCCATGCCACCTGGCATTGGAGCAGCCTTGGGTTCGGGTTTGTCGGCCACTAACGCTTCGGTGGTGAGAACCATAGCGGCAACGGAAGCGGCGTTCTGCAAAGCAGAGCGGGTTACCTTAGCCGGGTCGACAATACCGGAAGCAATCATGTTGACATACTTTTCGTTCAAGGCATCGAAGCCAACGCCTTTTTCTTTGGATTTTACCTTTTCTACCACGACAGAACCTTCGAAACCGGCGTTTTGAGCGATTTGGCGAACCGGCTCTTCTAAAGCACGAGCGACAATAGCAATACCCACTTTTTCGTCAGCATTATTGTATTTGAGGTTCTTCAAAGCGACTAAAGCGTTCACTAAAGCCACACCACCACCGGGGACAATGCCTTCTTCTACGGCAGCACGGGTAGCAGAGAGAGCATCTTCAATGCGCAGTTTGCGTTCTTTCATTTCGACTTCGGTTGCAGCACCGACTTTAATGACGGCAACGCCACCGGCCAATTTGGCCAAACGTTCTTGTAGTTTTTCACGATCGAAATCGGAAGTGGTATCTTCAACTTGTTTGCGAATTTGGGTGACACGTTGAGCAATGGCTTCGGCAGAACCGGCACCATCGACGATGACGGTGTTTTCTTTGCCAATGCGAACTTGACGAGCGCGACCGAGTTGGTCAATATCGGTGGTTTTGAGTTCTAAGCCCACTTCTTCGCTAATCACTTGACCACCGGTCAACACTGCAATGTCTTCTAACATGGCTTTGCGACGATCGCCAAAACCAGGAGCTTTTACAGCAACCGCATTCAAGGTGCCACGCAGTTTATTCACAACTAAAGTTGCCATGGCTTCGCCTTCTACGTCTTCCGCAATGATCACGAAAGGACGGCCGCGTTGAACTACTTTTTCCAATACAGGCAAGATTTCCTGAATGTTGGTGATTTTCTTATCGGTAATCAAAATGTAGGGGTCATCCATAACGGCTTCCATTTTTTCGGTGTTGGTGACCATGTAAGCAGATACATAACCGCGGTCAAATTGCATTCCTTCCACGACTTCCAGTTCGGTGAGCATGGATTTGGATTCTTCTACGGTAATGACGCCTTCTCGACCCACTTTATCCATGGCATCGGCAATGAGGCGGCCAACGGTTTCGTCGCCAGCAGAAATAGACGCAACTTGAGCAATGGCTTCGCTGCTTTCAATGGGTTTGGCCATGTTCTTAATTTCTTCAACAGCCGCTTTTACCGCTTTTTCAATCCCGTGACGAATGACCATGGGGTTTGCACCGGCAGTGACGTTCTTTAAGCCTTCGCGAACCATGGCTTTGGCTAACAAGATGGCTGTGGTGGTGCCATCACCAGCGACATCGTTGGTTTTGGTTGCTACTTCTTTAACCAGTTGAGCACCCATGTTTTCGAAAGCATCTTCTAGTTCGACTTCACGAGCAATGGTCACACCGTCATTGGTGATCAACGGAGAACCAAATTTCTTATCGAGAACCACGTTACGGCCTTTGGGACCTAAAGTAATAATAACGGTATCGGCCAGTTGGTTAATGCCACGCTCTAAAGCATGACGGGCTTCTTCATTATAAATGATTTGTTTTGCCATGAGAGACACTCCTTTTCTTGTTCAGACTATTTGACAATGGCGAGAACGTCTTTTTCGCTGAGGATTAAGTATTCTTGACCGTTCACTTTGACTTCACTGCCGGCATATTTGGAATAAATTACTTTGTCGCCAACTTTGACGTCCATGTTCAATTTGGTACCGTTGTCTAAGGTA
>CAZHFA010000209.1:0-2586 GCA_964531865.1 uncultured Bdellovibrionales bacterium | reverse complement strand
TATCAGAATATACTATCCTAGTCATTTTTTTGGGGGGGGGATAATCGCTTAATTACGGAAGTTAATTTAGATGAAGAACAATTTTTAACTGTGTTTGTATAAACTTTCCTCCTCTTTTTTTTATTAAAAAAAACAATAGTTTTTTCCTAAAGCTCCTCTACCTTTTTTCCCTCAAAACTCTTCTTGCTCCAAAGTATAATTCGTCAATTTCTCACTAACCTTAATTGCTCCCAAACCAAGACAAAACAATTTAACTGTTTGCTTAAATTTAATTTCAAAAATATGCAATTTTTTTAATAAGAGCCTTAAACTTTTTACAGAAAACGATGCATAAATGTAAAAATTATAAGTCGCTTATTTTTGAACGAATACTATATTCTAGGCATTCCAGCACTTGCGAGTATCACGTCAAGGCCTTCTTCCATATTAGAAAATTCTTGTATAATAATTTTTGATATTTCAGGAATGGATAATGAAATTAAAATTAAACCAATGCCAATTGTAAGAGGAAAACTGATTATAAAAATATTTACCGCTGGAACAGCTTTAGTAATAAGCCCCATCACAAACTGAGTAAGCAAAAGTGCTACAATTACAGGCACTGATAATATAACTCCTGCTTCAAAAATATAGCCAACTCTTAAAATAAAAAATTCCAATATTGATTCATCTAATCTAAATACCCCAGGGGTAATTTGCCCATCCAATCCTACTAAAGCTCTTAATAATACATAATGTCCACCTATTATCAAAAAGACAACTACCATAAGCTCCTCAAGCATTCTTGTTAATGTTCCAATGGAATTTCCACTTGATGGATCTATAATATTTGAAGCGTTTAATCCCATCATATTGCTTGCAAGCTGAACAGCTAATCCAACACCAGAAACAATTATAAGAGGCAAAAACCCTATAGCCACCCCCATCATAAATTCAAAAGAGATGTCTGATAAAATAAGTGCTAAATTATCGGGGAAATGTGCTTCTGGACTAACTTTTGTTGACACTATTGCCATAATCATGATTCCAGGTATTTTTAACCTAACCCCAACCATTCCACCAAGCCCAGGAACTACAAGAAAGAAACCAGCATATCGAGAAAAAAGCAAAATGAATGTGTATAATAAATCGACATTTTTAAATATGAGATAAGATATTTCTAAAAAATTCATGGCAAAATATTTGTAATAAGATCATATGTTGTCGTTGTAAAAGTAGCTAATCGATTAATCATAAAATTTCCAAATAATACTAATCCAACAACAGCTGCACCAATCTTAGGGATAAAAGCCAATGCAGAATCATTTATTTGTGTTGCTGCTTGGAAAATACTTACCAATAATCCTGCAACTAATCCAAGACCAAGCATCGGCAAAGAAACGATAATAGCTGTTTCTATAGCATATTGTCCTAATCGTAAAAATTCATCTATTCCCATTACACACCACCTGTATGATATGTCTCTATAAGAGAAGCAATTATTAAATGCCAACCATCAACAATTACAAATAACATCAATTTTAATGGTAACGAAATAACAGTAGGAGGAAGCGTTATCATACTCATTGAAGTAAGCACTGCCGATACAACCATATCCAAAACCAAAAAAGGTAATGCAATTAAAAATCCAATTTGAAAAGCGGTGTTCAATTCGCTTAATACAAAAGCAGGAATAGCAACAAGCATTGGCACATCCGCTGGATCATCAGGCATTTCTGATTTTGTGATATCTAAAAACAAAGCTAAATCTTTTTCCCTAGCATGACGGACTAGAAAATTTTTTAATGGCACGGAAGATTTTGTTAACGCTTCCTCAACTCCCATTTCACCCGCTATAAGTGGAGATATTCCATCTTTATACATTTTTGAAAACACTGGACTCATGATTGAAAAAGTTAAAAACAAAGCAAGTCCTGTAATTATCATGTTTGGTGGAGCTTGTTGAGTACCTAAAGATGTTCTAGTCATGCTTAAAACCACAGCAATTCTTGTAAAACAAGTTGTTGTTAAAATCATTGCCGGAGCAAAAGCTAATATAGAAATTAATGCAACTAATTTTATAGTTGAAGATACTGTTCCATCATTTCCAACTTGAGTCCCATCTAAATTAAGACCAACTGTAGGAATAAGAGTCGATGTTTCTTCTGCTGCAAAAGATACACTTACAAAACATAATAAAATTGATAAAAAAAATAATATTTTTTTTAACACTCGCTTTCCTTTTGCTTTAAAATTTCTTCAAAATTACTTTTTGGCTCTATAGAAATCATCGAAATATTATCTTGATTTAAACCTATTAAAATTTTTTGCGATTCGATTTTTACTAAAACAATTTGCACACGAGGCATAAGATTTCTTCTTTCTAATATTTCTATCTTTGAAAAATCAGCAACTTTTTTTTGCTTACAATTTAATTTTTTTACGCAATATAAAATTATAAATAAGACACCTATAATAAGCCCTAAAGCTCTTAACATCTTTACTCCATATTCATTTACAGGACTTTGTAATTGATGATTTTGCAAATCTTTTTTTGAAAAATTTTCTTTTTTTTCTTTAGCTATTTTTTTTATTGCATCTATTTTT
>CAZHFA010000208.1:0-2588 GCA_964531865.1 uncultured Bdellovibrionales bacterium | reverse complement strand
AATATGAATACCAAAAAAGATTTTCATTCCGATAAGGGAGGGGGAGACTCTCCTGATGGTGGTAGTGGAACTTTTATTACAAGTCAAAGTGGAACTGGAGGAAGTGGAGATTCTCCTAGTGGTGGTACAGGAGATGGTTTTTCTGGTGATGGAGGTTCAAGTGATGATTTCCCATATAAGGAGGATAGAAGAGATAATAGAGAAGATACAGTGCCTCAAAGGGATAATTTTTTGGTTAGCGATGAAATGGGTAAAGATAAAGATCCTGATCAACTTAGTATTTTTTCTTCAATGGTTACAGCAAATAAGGTTAAATATCCTAAAGTGATGAAAGAATTATGTAGTAATAGACGGCAAAATATAAATGCTCAAGGGGTGTATGTTAAAGAAGAAAATACTATTTCATACAAATTGCAAGCTGTTAATGCTTATATTGAAATTCAAAGTGGTTCTATAAGCTTAAGAAATTCGAATTTGCAAGGTGCAAGAATAGTAAATATGGATGGTTTAGGTCTTAAGGATGTTAGAGCTTCAAATTTATCTAATGCTGATTTATCTTCTTGTGGTGAATTAGCAAAAAATCTTTTACAGTTAGCTCAAAATGATCAGCAATCTAATGATGAAAAGGTTATCGGAAAAGTTGTCTATAACATGATGCGTGGGGCTATATATAATAAAAATACGATATTTAGTAATAACGCAAATGAGAATGAAATTATTCATGAAATGTTAGTAAAATATTCGAAAAATATTGGTGAAGATTCGTTTATGTTGTTTGATCATATAAGAGATAATTTAAAAAACAATAATTCTATTAGTGTAATGGAAGTTAGTGATGAAGATTTAAATAATATTCCTAATCGTATAAAAGATTCTTTTAGAGAGGTGTTAAAAGATAATAATTTAGAAGGTAATATATATTTGGTGACTAATAAAAGTACGCAAGAAAAATTTTATGTTGCAGAAAATTTTGAAAAACCAATGGAAGTATTTTTTATTAGATTTGAGAGCACTAAAAAAGAGAGTAGTGATAAAATTGTTTTAAATAGACAAGAAGCCGTCATCTTAAACGAAGACAATGCAAAAATAAAAGAATTTACAATTTCTGATTTTTTTGATTCTGTAATGTCTGGTAAAGATGTGGTTTTAAATAAAGAAGATTCTTTTGTTAATAATGAAATACTAAACATTGAGCGTTTATTTGAGGATATTCATTTAGAAAGTAATTTTTTAACAAAAGCGATAAAGGAAAAGAATAAACAATATGAGGTTGATATAAAAATATTAGTATCTGTTATAGAGCAAAACTTAATGCTTGCAAGGATTATAAAATCTAATATAGATTTAAGGATAAAAAACAATGAAACTTTATCTAGTATGTTAGAAATTGAAGACATTGAAAATAAATATAAAAATATATTAAAAGAAAATTTAATAGCATATAAAAATCTAAAAAAGAAAAATGATTATAAAGCAATATTAAGAAAGAGAGTTTTTGAACTTAGGAAATTATTTGTATTTCTTATGATGCAAATGCTATTAGCAAATAATTCTGATGTAGAAGAAAGTAAAGATAAAATATTGATATTTTTAGAAAGTTTGGATCCAAAATTAAGAAGAATGTTAAATCCTGATAAAATATTAAAAAATTTATTTGCTTCTTTAGGGAAAAGAAAATTATCTCAATTATTAGAGAGTAAACGGTTGCAAATGGCTAATATGATTCTTGCGAATAATGAAAATGAGGATAATAACATGTTTGTAAAGAATAAACAGAATCAAGGTATTAGTTAGTTAAGATACAACACACTAGTAAACTTTTTTTATAAAAAAATATCATGCCAGACGTAAAAGGTTCTCAACAAAATGTTTCATCTTCTCAAGATAGTGTAAATCCTGCTGTGGATAGTCGTAAAACAGAATTGGCTGGTAGTTCTTTGCCAAGTGGAAATGAAGCTGAGCGTGTCGATGCTAGAATAAAAAAACAACAAGGGGAAATTATTCATAAAGATATATCTGGTGTGTTAAGTAATTCATCAGTAAATATCGCTTCAATAAGGCGGGAACAAGCACTGCAACAAAGACTTTCTCAAACTAATGGAACTGGAATTGATCAAAATACACCTTCCATAGCGTCATCAGAAGAGTTAACTAGTGCAGGAACTGTTACTCCATCTCAAGATGATAATTTCCTAATTCATCTTTTTGAAAATATTTTAAAAAAGAAAAAAACAAGAGGAATTTCTCAGAGGAGTTTTCAAGGAATTCCTAAGATGATGGATATAATTACTCAAAGTTTAGAAGAAATTCAAACTGATTTAAATAAAAAAGAAAATGCAGGACAAGGCCTAAGTGCAAATTTATCAGATGAGTTAAATGCTCTTCGCTCACTATTAACAAGTTCTAAAGGAGATTTAGTCGCTCTCTTAAATATCTCTCAAGATACAGGAGCTGGAGAAAATCAGGAAGATAAGCAACAATTAGATGAATTTAAAGAAAATCTTTTAAAAAGCCTTAGAATGGCTCTGCCAGAAATTGAAAAAATAGATGATGAAAAAGAAAGAGAAAAAAGAATACAAGCTATTATA
>CAZHFA010000207.1:1565-2593 GCA_964531865.1 uncultured Bdellovibrionales bacterium | reverse complement strand
GATGACGAAAAACATTAAAAACCAACATGGACTTACATTGATAGAAATTATCATTGTTCTTGTTATTCTTTCACTACTTTTTACTTTTTTGACTGGAGGATTATTTTCTCAAGGTGAAAAAGCAAAATCAAAAATGACTATGATGAAAATGACTGCTTTAAAATCAAAAATTGCAGAATATCAACTTGAGTACAATGCAATTCCAGGCTCACTTTCAGACTTAACTGGTTGTAATGAAAAAACTGGTAGTAGTTGTGTTCCAATTGCAGAGGATGAAGATGTCACAGATGCTTGGGGAACAAAATTTGCTTACCAAGGAAGTGGCAATTCTTATATTATAAAAAGTTTAGGAGCAGACAGAAAACCTGGAGGAACTGGAGTTGATGGAGATCCCGAGGTTAAAGGACCATAAAAAAAAATTATGATGCTTAAAAATTTTGATAAGCAAAATGCCTTTACATTAATTGAGCTTGCTATAGTTTTAACAATTATGGCAGGCATGTTTTTATTAGTTGGAAACAAGAGTGGTACAGCAACAAGACTAAGAGAGGATGGTTATATTCGTAACTTAAGAGAGACTATTAGTTTTCTATATAATCAATCAATTGCTGATCAAACAGAGTATGTCCTAAATTTTGATATAGCAGAGGATGGAACTTTTAGTCACAATGTTGGAACCTTTAATACAAGCATAAATAATGTAGATGAGCTAGGAGTACAAGAGGATTTACGCACCTATTATTATCAAAAGATTGCTTATCCAAAAGAAGTAGAACGAGATACGACTAAAAAAAGTAAATATTCAGCAAAAGGAGATTATAAAGCCAAAGGGTTTTATGGGACAAGAGAAGAAAGAGAGAAAAAAGAAGCAGAAGAAGAAAGTGAAGAAGGAAAAGTGTTTCGTCCCTCACCGAACTTTCCATCATTAGCAGAGCCAAACCTAGCCCCATCGACATTCAAAATAAAAGATATCGTAATATTGGATGATAAATATACTCCTCAAGATGTGGAGTCTATGCAAATAGTTT
>CAZHFA010000207.1:0-1555 GCA_964531865.1 uncultured Bdellovibrionales bacterium | reverse complement strand
TAGTCCAAAAGGTTTTGTTGATTTTAGTGTGATTCATTTTTTAAATGATAGAGAAAAGGAATACTCATTGCTTATAAATCCATTTACTGGATTTACTGAACTCTATGATGAATATAAAGATTTTGAATGGACATTTGGCGATGATAAAAAATAGAAAAAAATTATTCATCAACCAGTCAGGATTTACTTTGATTGAAATCTCTATTGCAATTTTAATGCTTGCAACATCACTAGTTGTTTTAATTGGGCTCGAACAATCAAGTATGCAACGTGCAATAAATGATAAGGACAGAAGGGTAGCTTTAAGTGTGGCAAGAAGAATAATGTCTGATATTGAAATAAAAAAGATTACAATTGATATAGATCAGAAAAAGGAAGATAAGCTACTTAATTTTTTAAAACAAAATGATTTTGAATTAGAAGATGATGATATTGAGAAAAAGAATTTAGAAAAATTTTCTATTGTTTTACAAGCTTCCTCTCCTCCACTTGCTGGGATTGAACAAGATAATCTTATTAAGCTTATTGAACTTACAATTTCTTGGGGGGAAACTAATAGAGAAAAATTATATCTTATACGTTATATAGAACCTGATGAAAATTTGTAAATGATAAAAAAACTTTTAAAAAAACAACATGGATTTACTTTTGTTGAAATTGTTTTAGCAATTAGTATCCTTGCCATTATCATGACAGTTACGCAAGGCATACTTATTCAAATGATTAGAACAAAAAAAACATTGGATAATATGCGAGATATTGATTTAGTGTTAAATAATATTTCAAATCGTTTAAATAGAGAGTTTCAACTTATTCAGAAAGAATCATTACCTTTAGAAATAGAATGTAATTCAAGTACTGTAACTGCTGGAAATCAAATTCCGGTTTGTGGAGAATCGATAGAAAAGAAAGGATTACGAATGGATTCTATTTCTTTCATGTCTAAAAATGCAAAGCAATATTTAAGGGGAAAATATTTTGCTAAATCAAAAAGAATCTCTGATTTAGTTTATATTCGTTATAGAGTAGAAAAAGGAGAAAAAGAAAAGGGAGAAACTTTTTCAGATGAAAAATATTGGCTAATTAGAGATGAAATCCCAGTAATAGGAAAAAAAGGAGAAAGAGAATTACAAAATGATTCAAAAATGACCTTTCCAGTTTATAAAGATATATCGGAATTTAAAATTCGTTATTATGATAGTTCGGAGGAAAGTTGGGAAGACTCTTGGAATAAGCAAGATGCTCTTCCTTCTCTAATTGAATTTACAATAAAAATAAAAGACAAAAATTACGACAAGTATTATTCCACTACAAGCACAATTAGTCTTTTTAAATAAAAGAGTTTACGCCCTTACCCCACCTCTTATTTTTCTTCAATCAAGCTAAATCTTTTCCCGACTTCGACATTTTAAGGCAAAATATTCTTTAAATACAAAGTGTTAACCTTTTGTGAGGGCACTACAAAATATAAAATTTTAATTTATATCCAAAGTTGTATCAACTAAAAAATTCCCAACTTTGGCCCCTATAAGAAGGAGCGATAATTTAACAAACT
>CAZHFA010000206.1:0-2614 GCA_964531865.1 uncultured Bdellovibrionales bacterium | reverse complement strand
AAAAATAATTATTCTTACAAAGAAATATTTTTTTATTTCTAGATTATTTTTACTATAAGGTCTTGACGGAGGAGTGACGATATGTAAATATAATCGTGAAATAAATCACGAATTATGGAGATATGTATGACTGATAATTTTAACGAAAATAATAAAAAAGATAATGAATCTAGTGTGATAGTTGATAGTATAGATACATTAGATAATCTCTTAAATAGGGTAAAAAAATCACAGCAAATATATACAACTTTTTCTCAAGAGCAGGTTGATAAAATTTTTAAAGCTGCAGCAGTTGCAGCGAATAAGAAAAGAATCGAATTAGCGAAGATGGCTGTTGAAGAAACTGGTATGGGAGTTTTTGAAGATAAGGTGATAAAGAATCATTTTGCTTCTGAGTATATTTATAATAAACATAAAGGGGCAAAAACATGTGGGGTGGTTAGTGAAGATAAGGTGAATGGAATAAAAATATTAGCCGAACCTTTGGGAGTTATTGCTGGAATTATTCCTACAACGAACCCAACATCTACAGCAATTTTTAAATCACTAATAGCACTAAAAACTAGAAATGCAATTGTTTTTTCTCCGCACCCAAGAGCAAAACATTCGACAATTGAAGCTGCGAAGGTTGTTTTAGAGGCAGCTGTTAAGGCGGGAGCTCCAAAAGATATTATTGGTTGGATTGATGTGCCATCTTTAGAATTAACAAATCATTTGCTTTCACATGATTTAGTGGCAACAATTTTAGCTACAGGTGGCCCTAATATGGTAAAAGCTGCTTATTCATCTGGAAAACCCGCTTTGGGTGTTGGAGCTGGAAATACTCCTGCTATTATAGATGAAACGGCAGATATCCAAATGGCTGTTTCATCTATAATTATGTCAAAGACTTTTGACAATGGTATGATCTGTGCTTCTGAGCAGTCAATAATAGTCATTGAAGATGTTTATGATGATGTCAAAAAAGAGTTGTTATTAAGAGGAGCGTATATTCTTAATAATGAGGAAAAAGAAAAAATAGGAAAAAATATTATCGTAAATGGAAGGGTAAATCCTGCAATTGTTGGACAACCAGCATATAAGATAGCAAGTATGTCTGACGTGTCTGTGTCTGAAAAAACTAAAGTTTTAATTGGAGAGGTTACGGATATTTCTGATAGTGAAGCATTCGCACATGAAAAATTGTCCCCTGTTCTTGCTCTGTATAAAGCAAAAGATTTTAGCGATGCTGTTAATATGGCATACAACCTTATAGAGTTGGGGGGAGCAGGGCATACATCTGTTTTATATACTGATGAACGAAAGTCTGATCGTATTAACGCATTTGCAAATAAATTACATACGGGAAGAATTTTGATAAATTCTCCGGCATCTCAGGGGGGAATAGGAGATCTATATAATTTTAGATTAGAGCCTTCCCTTACATTAGGATGTGGATCTTGGGGAGGAAATTCTGTTAGTGAAAATGTTGGAGTTAAACATTTGTTAAATTATAAAACTGTAGCTCAAAGGAGAGAAAATATGTTGTGGTTTAAAGTTCCTGCAAAAATCTATTTTAAACGAGGAGCTACTGATTTAGCTTTAAGAGAATTGGCTGGAAAGAAAAGGGCTTTTATTGTAACCGATAGATATCTTTTTAATTCTGGAATGGTTGATAGAGTGACAGGAGCTTTAACAGAGAGCGATATTGATTATCAAATTTATTTTGATGTAAAGCCAGACCCTACAACTTCTATGATAAATGAAGCACTAGTAATGTTAAAAACATATGAACCAGACGTTATTATTGCTTTGGGAGGAGGTTCTCCAATTGATGCAGCTAAAATTTTATGGCTTATGTATGAAAGACCAGAAATCGTTTTTGATAATATAGCTATGAGATTTATGGATATTAGAAAAAGAATTTGTGACCTTCCTGAACTAGGGAAAAAAGCACAACTTATTGCTATTCCAACTACATCAGGAACAGGTTCTGAAGTAACGCCTTTTGCTGTTATTACAGATGATGCAACACATATAAAATATCCAATAGCAGATTATGCATTAACGCCTTCAATGGCTATTATTGATCCAAATTTTGTTGATTCAATGCCACAAGGGTTATGTGCAGCTTCTGGAATTGATTCGTTGACGCATGCGTTAGAAGCATATGTTTCAATCATGGCTACAAATTTTACTAACTCTCCGGCATTGGAGGCTACAAAATTGATATTTAGATATTTACCACGTTCTTATAAAAATGGTAAAGAAGATCTGATGGCTAGAGAAAAAATGCATTATGCTTCAACGCTTGCTGGAATGGCTTTTGCTAATGCCTTTTTAGGACTATGTCATTCAATGGCACATAAATTAGGAGCAGCATTTAATTTACCGCATGGAATAGCAAATGCTTTAATTATAAATCAAATTATAAAATTTAATTCTAATGATTGTCCTACTAAACAAGGTACTTTTCCGCAATACCGTTTTCCAAACGCTAAAGCACGTTATGGACAAGTAGCAGATGAGTTAAATTTAGGTGGAAAAAATGATGATGAGAAAGTTGAACTTTTAATTGAAGCTATTACACAATTAAAAAAGGAAATTGCAATTAGAGAAAGTGAAGTGCTGGAAC
>CAZHFA010000205.1:0-2646 GCA_964531865.1 uncultured Bdellovibrionales bacterium | reverse complement strand
TTATGACTAGAATAAAAGGTAGTACAAACCTTACATAAAGTTTTTACACTTTTTTTCTCTTCTATCTTGCTCTTATAAATTTTAATTATTTTTAACAATTCGGCAAGGGTTTTGCTATGTAAGAGATATAGAATAGTTGATTTTTTATAAGAAAGAAAAATTTCAATATATTCAATTTGTTATAGGTAGTGTTTAGATATGTAACTTTTGACTTTTTGACGCTTTTTGCATTTCTTGTGTCATTTTTATGTCAAATAAATGTTAGTAGTTTTTGAAGGTT
Source organism: uncultured Bdellovibrionales bacterium (assembly GCA_964531865.1). Lineage (GTDB taxonomy): Bacteria > Bdellovibrionota_C > UBA2361 > UBA2361 > CAKMMH01 > CAZHFA01. Next base: position 2,366 of record CAZHFA010000205.1, on the reverse strand, counting down.
TTTTTTATGATTGATTTAACAGGCTGGTCATTGTTTATAGATATCTTGCTAATGGGTTCATTAGTTTTTTTAGCATATAGGTTAACGAAAGCTGAATCTGTTGCTGTAAAAATTGATAGAGTTGGTGATTTGGAAAAAACATTAAGAAAAATAATAAATGAATCTCAAGAGGCATCAATAGATCTTGATCAAAAACTTCGTTCAAGACAAAAAGATCTTGAAGTGCTTTTAACAGATCTTCAAAGTCTTGAAAGTAGAGTGTCAGGAAGTTTTAAAGAATCAAAAGCTATAAAAGATGAACTAGATCTAGAGTTAGAAAATGGAAAATTACTTATAAAGAAAATTATTTCTCTTGTGAATGTTTCAAAACAAGAAAAACAAACGTCATTAAAAAAGCCTATAATAAGTGATGATAATAGAATCGAGACAATTGAAGATGAAATAAATCATAAGGCAATAAATCTTACAAATGAAGTAAATGAAGAAAAACCTGAAAAACAATATATAGTTAAAGATAGTTTCATAAAACAGCCTGAAAAGACACAACCTCTTGCAAAGAAAATAGAAAGAGAAGTTATAGACCTAAGATCTTCACAGACTGGAGATTTAGCAATGGATAGAATGACATCTCAAAGGCTTTATGATTTAGCAGAAGGAATGTTAAAAAGAGGTGCTTCTTTACAAATCGTATCTCAAAGAACAAATTTATCATTAGACGAAGTAGAAAAAATAAGAAAAATTGTAGTGTCAAATGATGAAAATGAAAATGAAAATAAAAGAATTGTAACTTCAAATGATGACGCAAGATTAGGAGTGCTTTCTAAAATGCGTCGTGAAATTACAACATTATAATTAGGATAAATGGATGGATAGAGGGACATACGCAGCAGCATCAGATGGAGTAATGCAACTTAGAAAGCTTGATATTGTTGCCAACAATTTAGCAAATACAAAAACAGCAGGTTTTAAAAAACAAATGTTGATAGGAGATACTCAAACATTTGACCAAACATTGGCAAGCTTAGATAAATTAAATGATCCATATGCAAAATATGATCAAGAAAGAACCCCAGGAATTGTAAACACAAAAGCAGTTACAGATTTTACTGTAGGTTCTATAGAACAAACAAATAATCCCTTAAATGTAGCATTAAGAAATGAAAATGAATTTTTTATGATTCAAGGAGACAATGGGGAAACGTTATATACAAAAGCGGGGGACTTTACTTTAAATGAATCTGGCGAAGTTGTAACTCATGAAGGAAGGTATGTCATCGGCGGTGGAGGGGCAGTTGCAACTGAAGGTGGGGCTGTTAGAATTTCATCAAGTGGCGATGTCTTAGATGATGGGAATTCTGTTGGAAAATTGTCTGTTGTAAAAATAGATGATTTAACAACACTTGAAAGAGTTGGAGAAAATTGTTTTCGAATTATGGAAGGTACTTCTCCCCTTATTGAAGATGTAGAACCTAATTTAATTGAAAATTCACTTGAAATGTCTAATGTGTCTGCGATTACCAGTGTGCTTGATTTAATGACAGCACATCGAGGTTTTCAGCTTTACACTCAAACAGCACAATCGATAGATCAAATGAATCAAACAGCAATTACAAAAATAGGAACTACAAAATAATGTTTTTTAAATAATTTTATAAAGGTTATTATGATAAGAGCTTTATATACATCAGCAACTGGAATGACAGCACAACAAACAAATATTGATGTCATATCTAACAACTTAGCAAACATCAATACTACTGGATATAAATCAAGTCGTGCGGAATTTCAGGATTTAGTTTATCAATATATAGTTGAGCCTGGAGCAAAGACTTCAGAAAGTACGCAAAATCCTACTGGTATTCAAATAGGACTTGGAGTAAAAACATCATCCGTTCAAAAAGTTTTCACTCAAGGAGATTTAAAAAACACAGATAGAAATCTTGATGTGGCAATACAAGGAGAAGGGTATTTTAAAGTCACACTTCCAGATGGTTCTGATGCTTTTACTAGATCTGGTTCTTTTTCTATAGATGAAGATGGAAAACTTGTTACTGCAGATGGATATGAGTTAGATCCAAGTATTACATTTCCTAATGATGTGACATCAATAAGTATTTCTGATGATGGAATTGTAAGCGTAACTCAATCAGGAAATACAGATGCTTCAGAGCTTGGTCAACTTACAGCTGTTCGTTTTCCAAACCAATCTGGATTAAAATCAATTGGAAAAAATTTATATTTAGAAACAGAGTCTTCAGGTTCTCCAATTGAAGGAACATTTTATGAAGATGGTTTTGGAGCGTTAAATCAAGGCTTTTTGGAAAGTAGTAATGTAAGTGTTGTTGAGCAAGTTGTAAATATGATTA
>CAZHFA010000204.1:0-2662 GCA_964531865.1 uncultured Bdellovibrionales bacterium | reverse complement strand
CCAATGGATGGTGATTTACAAAATGATCCAAAGGAAATTCCAATGATGGTTCAAAAATTAGAAGAAGGTTATGATTTAGTAGCTGGTTGGAGAAAAAATAGACAAGATAAAAAATTAACAGTTACTCTTCCAAGTAAAATTGGAAATAAGATTATAGCAAAAATCACAGGAGTTTATCTTCATGACAATGGTTGTTCTCTAAAAGTTATGACAGGAGAGGTGGCTCGTGGAATAAAATTGTATGGAGAGATGCATAGATTTATTGCTGCTCTTGCAAATGAAATGGGAGCTAAAATTGTTGAAGTTCCAGTGAATCATAGGGCAAGAAAATACGGAAAATCAAAATATGGACTTTCAAAAGCTGTGAGAGTGTTCTTGGATTTAATATTAGTTAAATTTTTACTTGGATATTCTAGGCGTCCTATTCATCTATTTGGTGCTTTAGGATTATTTTCTGAGGCAATTAGCTTTGTAACTTTCTCTTATCTTTGTTTTCAAAGATTTTTTATGCATATTCCAATGGGGAATAGGCCGTTATTGTCTCTTGCTGTGATGCTTGGAATTATAGGGGTGCAATTTATAGTTTTTGGACTTTTAGCAGAAGTTTTACTAAGGACTTATTATGAATCCCAAGGAAAGAAAATTTATACAATAAGAAATATATATAATTATGATACGAGTAATATTCATAGTTATCTTGATAATAATAATGATGAAATTAAGAAAGCTATATAAAGTTTTGTTTGTTTTTATTTAAACACTAATTTAAGGAGTGTATAAAATAATGGAAGATACAAATAGGTTTAGAGTGCTTATTGATGCAAAGAAAATTGATGATGGGGGAATTGGCTCGTATTTAAAAATTTTAATTGAAGGTTTTTTGGAAAATGGAAATATTGATATCACATTATTATCTTCAAAAGAAAAAATAATAAAATATGATTGGAGAAATGAAGTAACACTTATTGAGGATGATACAAAGCCATACTCTATTAAAGAAAGTTTTTCTTTAAAAAACAAAGTTGATTGTTCTAAGTTTGATATTTTTCATGTTCCGCATTATACACTTCCATTTGGAATAAACATTCCGACAATCGCAACTATTCATGATATCATTCATATTACAAATCCTAGAAAGATTTACTATCCTTTTATTTCAAGGCCATGGATTGGTTCAACTTTAAAGAGAGCGTCAAAAATAATTACTGTAAGTGAATCGTCTAAGAAAGATTTAATTCAAAATTTTTCCTATGCTAAAAAGAATCAGAATAAAATAGTAGTTATTCCTAATGCCCCATCTTTAGAGATTTCTAACGAAAGGAAAAGTTTGAATTTTAATTATTTTGTAGCAATTTTTTCAAATACGATGCCACATAAAGGGTTGGATGATCTTTTGTGGGCATATTCAAAGCTGGAAGAAAAATTTATAGATTATAATTTACCAAAACTTGTATTGGTAGGGTTTGGAATTGAAGAGCTTTTAAAAAGTGAATGGATAAAAAAGCAAAAACTTTCTCCCAATGTAAAACTACTTGGAGCCGTTTCTAAAGAAAAGTTATCAAATCTTGTACATGGTGCAGAAGCTTTAGTAATTCCATCATTAGCTGAAGGGTTTTGTATTCAAGCTCTTGATGCACAAATCTTAAAAGTCCCCGTAATATCGCGTCCTGTACCTGCGGTTTGTGAAATTCTTTCTAGAAATGATTTTTGTGCAAAGAGTATGAGTAAAGAAGATTTTTATGAAACAATGAAGTTGTTTTTTCAACTATCTTTAGAAAGGAATTTTATTTATACAGTGGATGAACAACGTCTAAAAAAATATAAAAAAGAAAATATTATTTCTTTAACACTGGATCTTTACAGTCAAGTAACAGGAAAAAATATTAAGAAAGAGAAAAAGGGGCTACCAAAAGCGGTTTAATCATTATTCTGTACCTGTTTTGAAATGTTTTATTGTGATAAATTAAAAAAATGAAAATTGCATTAGTTCACGATTGGCTTACTGGAATGAGAGGTGGAGAGAGATGTTTGGAGGCATTTTTAGATTTATATCCAAACGCTGATATTTTCACCATGGTTCACATAAAGGGAGCTACATCAAAAAAAATTGATAATAGAGTTAAAAAAGTTTCTTTTTTAAATAGTATTCCGAATATAAAAAAATATTATAGATATTGTTTACCATTATATCCATTAGCTATAAGAAGTTTTGATTTTGAAGGATATGATTTAATTATTTCATTAAGTCATGCTGCTGCAAAAAATATAAAAAAACCTAAAGGTACAATTCATATTTCATATATTTTTACACCTATGCGATATGTTTGGGATCAATCAGAGCATTATTTTGGAAAGTTAAGGTTTGTCCTTTATCCTATTTTATTAGCATTAAGATGTTGGGATAAGTATTCTTCCAGAAATGTAGATTATTTTGTTGCGATAAGTAAACTTATAAAAGCTAGAGTGAGGTGTTTTTATAAACGTGATTCTGTTGTTATATATCCTCCCTGTGGAAAAAAATGGAAAACTAACAATATTGATTTTAAAAAAGGCGATGCGTTTTTACTTGCAGGAGCAATGGTCCCTTACAAATATCCTGACATTGTTATAAAAGCTTTTTCAAAGATGAATCTTCCTCTTTGGGTTATAGGCTCTGGTCCAA
>CAZHFA010000203.1:0-2663 GCA_964531865.1 uncultured Bdellovibrionales bacterium | reverse complement strand
ACTCCCCCCAAATACGCTTCCCCTTGTTCTCCACCAACCACTTTTACAGGAATACTGCTTGATATTGTAGAATTATTCCCCAATTGGCCAGAATAATTCCCCCCCCCAACAATAAACAGATTTATCTGTATCCGTTGTAATACCACATGTATGAAAGCATCCTGCTGTCACAGATTGAAGTGAATCATGAGTTATATAGCTAGAAGCTTGAGTTAAATTCGGTGTTTGAGTTAGAGTCGGCGTTTGAGAAAAAACATTTACATCAGACAGTAAAATTATAAAAATTGTAAAATATGCTCTCTTTAATATTTTTATAAAAATTCTATAAAAAATATAACTTAACTTCATAAAACGCCTTTTTTGCTATAAATTACATATACAACCTTTATTTATATCGGGTGATATTTTAAATATATTGATTTAAAAAAAACACGCTTTTTAAAAAGTTTTAGCATTAAATAATGCGTAAAATTTTTCTATTTTTTTATATTATAAAGATTTAATATTTGCTCTGTCGCTTTTTTGGTATCATTTAATGTGCTATTTCCCCCGACACACCCTCCTTCACAAGCCATAACCTCTATAAGATTACCTTCTTGACATAAATTATCCTTGGCAAATTTTCTTAGTTTTGCAATAGAAACTTTATTTAACCCATTGATACATATTTTTTTTAAATTTTCTTTTTCATTATCTTCTAAAAAACTTTCTACAGCATTTAACACGCCACTAGAAACTCCAAAACATTTTCCATATATTGTACTAATATCTTTAAAAGAAGACTCTTCACATTCTACAATCTCAATTTGTTTTGCTACAAACCATGCACCTAATTCATTAAAATTAATAACATAATCTACATCATCTAAATTATTAGCCTCAAATTTTTTTGCCACACATGGACTTATAAAAACAATTTTTGCATCTTTATAAATTTCTCTTACAAAATTAGCTGTATAATAAAGAGGAGTTCGTGTAGAAGAAACATACGGAGATAATTCTTTTAAATGTTTTTTTACCAACTGATGATAGCACGCACAACATGAAGTTGTCATAAAAGATTGTCCACCAGAGATTTTTTCTTTAAATTCTTTTGCTTCATTTTTTGCGGTGATATCAGCTCCAAACGCAACTTCATAAACATCAAAAAATCCTAATTTCAAAATTGCTGTTCTTATTTGTCCTAAAGTCCCAGGCAATTGTCCAGCAATAGAAGGAGCTAATAACGCGATAACCTTTTTGCCTTTTTTTATACTATTTAACACATCAATGATTTGACTTTTTTCATACACTGCACCAAAAGGACAAACATCAATACACTTTCCACAAGCTATACATTTTTCAAAATTAATTTTTGCTAATCCATGTTCATCTTTTGAAATAGCATTTACAGGGCAAGCTTGTTCACAAGGAACTTCAATTTTTACAATTGCATTATATGGACATGCAGGTATACACATTTTACAATTTTTGCATTTATCCTTATCAATAAAAGATTTTCCATCATGCATGCTTATTGCTCCGAATTTACAAGCACTTTGACACGGCCTAGCGACACAACCTTGACATAAATCAGTAACAAATACCCTATTAGGTGTACATCCTTTACAGGCAGTATCCAAAAGAGTTAAACAATTTTTTTCAGGCTCTTCTCTTTCTAATGCTTTTTTTGCATATTCTATTAAAGAAGTTCTATCGTCCAATTCTCCGATTGAAAAGCCTAAATCTGCGACAATCCTATCTTTTATTATTGCCCTTTCCTTATAAATACAACAACGATATTCAACATTAAAACCTTTAGGTCGCATATCATAAGGAATGCCTCTTGCACTTTCTACAAAATTTTCTTCATAAAATGCGTTTATCAATCTAATAAGTATTTCTTTTTTTAGCCTTACAGCCTGATCATTACTTTTCATTTTCTAATTTTTTTTCAAGTTGAGCCAAAACTTTTTCAACAGTCGCTTCACATACCACATCATCATCTATCCTAACATAAGGAGCTTTTGAATATTTCCAATTAACAGCACATAGCCCTAAACAAGGACTTCCAACGACTTCAACTTTATCTCCAAACCTTGCAGGAACAATCTCCATTAGTTCTTGTAAATAAGAAGAACCCATTACAAAGCAAGTTGTTCCTAAACAAACTTTAACTGTTATTTTTTTCATATTTTTTCCCTTTACATATATTGAATTAAAACCTTTTTTATATATTTCTCTTCCAATAAATTAGAAATCTTTTTTATAATATTTTTTCTAACTTCTATTTCTATCGGAAATTTAGGATCATAATGTGCTTGATTGATTTTTGCACCAACCATAAAATTTATACAGTCACTATTTAAGAAAAACCTTACAAGATCTCCTGCAGCATCCTTTACGTTAGTTTTTCCTTTTTCAAGATATTCGGATACTTTTGTTAAGGTTAAAATCCCTTCAGTCACTAAATCAACTCCTTCCATATATGAAACGGCAGGTAACTCTCCAGAGTTTAATGAAAATCTACTTTCTACTGGAATATTCAACTCTCTTGAAAGAATGTTTGCCGTAGTTCCTCCACAAATTGCCTTAGTTCCTTTAAAATTTTTAAAAATTCCTGCATAAAAAGAATCTTTATCTTGATAATATGGAGGACCCGTAAAGACTAATGCTTCTCTTGG
>CAZHFA010000202.1:0-2665 GCA_964531865.1 uncultured Bdellovibrionales bacterium | reverse complement strand
TTCTGATGAAAATCCGCAATCCGATGCAAACCGAACTCGAATGCTTGTGCGTGCACACATGATAAAAAATGGCGTTACTGTTTTCGGAACGATTGAGGCCGCTACTAATGCCGTGATTAAGTTTATGAAACAAGAAGCTTAATCATACCAAAGAAGTTGAAGTTAGGTGCTAAAAACATCTAACTTCAGCTGTTAAAAAAAAGGCATGACTTTAGGTTTTTTTAATGAAAGTTTAAAATATCTTCAGTCTGCCTTTTTCTTTAAAATTAATATCTAAAAATTTCAATAAGTTTCATAAATATCGATTTTAATATTTCAAAAGTTGCTTTTTTTGCTTTAAGGCATTATTATTTGATGCTTGAAAGTGTTTATGGGCTAAAGAGTCTTAAAAAAAGAGTGGGAGATTTAAAATGACATCGTTAAGTAAAAAAACAAAAGCAAGAAGAGCAATGAGAGTTAATACGTTGCTAAAAAAACGTAAAAAAGATGAAAGATTAAAACAAGCTAAACAAGATAAAATTGTTGTAGTTAAATAAGTTTTTTCATAAAAATTTTTAGTAGTTTTAAAAAAGCGATTTTATTTAAAGTCGCTTTTTTTATTGAAAAATTAAGCAATTCTTTTTAAAGTATCTCATGTGTTGTAATAACGTTTTTAGGGAGAATACTGCTTATGTTATACACAAATGAAAATCATACGAAATTAAAATCCAATTATCTTTTTGCAGAAGTTGCAAAAAGAGTTTCAGAATTTAAAAAAAATAATCCTGATAAAAATGTAATAAGTTTAGGAATAGGGGACGTCACAAGACCGCTTCCAAAGGCTTGCATTGAAGCCATGATCAATGCTTCAAAAGAAATGGGAGATGAAAAAACATTTAGAGGATATCCAGAATATGAAGGATATGATTTTTTAATAAATAAAATTATTGAATTTGATTATAAAGCACGAGGCATCGATTTAGATAAAAATGAAATTTTTGTTTCAGATGGGGCAAAGTCTGATGTCGCAAATATTCAGGAACTTTTTTCATTAAATACAAAAATTGCTGTGACAGATCCCGTGTATCCTGTATATGTAGATAGTAATGTTATGGGAGGAAGAAGCGGAGAATATAAAGATGGCCGTTGGTCAAATATTACATATCTTGAATCAAGAGAAGAAAATAATTTTATTCCAGAAATTCCAACAAAAAAAGTTGATATAATTTATCTTTGCTTTCCTAATAATCCAACTGGTGCATCAATAACAAAAGATCAATTAAAAAAATTTGTGGATTATGCAGTTAAAAATGAATCACTAATTATTTTTGATGCAGCTTATGAAGCATTTATTACAACACCAAATATACCACATAGTATTTATGAAATTGAAGGTGCTAAAAAAGTTGCAATTGAATGTAAGAGTTTTTCAAAAACTGCTGGATTTACTGGGGTAAGATGTGCATATATGGTAATTCCAAAAGAAATAGAAATTTTTGATTCTATTTCTAATCAGTTAATAAATCTAAATAGACTTTGGTATAGAAGACAAGCTACAAAATTTAATGGTGTTTCTTACATTACTCAACGAGGTGCAGAAGCTATTTATTCTAAAGAAGGTAAAGAGGAAGTAAAAGCTACAATAAATTATTATCTTGATAATGCAAAAATTATAAAACATGCTTTGCAAAAGTCAGGATTACAAGTCTTTGGTGGTGTTGATTCCCCATATTTATGGGTAAAAACTTTAAATAATATGACTTCATGGGAATTTTTTGATTATGTTCTAAATAATTTAAATATTGTTGGAACGCCTGGAAGTGGTTTTGGAAGAGCAGGAGAAGGGTTTTTTAGATTTACATCTTTTGCAAACAAAGAAAATACAAAAATTGCATCAGAAAGATTTGAAAGAATATGAGAGGGTAGGAAGCGTAAAAACTTTGTGTTGATGAGATTGTTTTTTAGTTGCTCTGAAAGAGCGAAGATAATGTTATCGCATTAAAAACGTAGAATAATTTTTTTATTAAATTTCCCATAGAATTTTTTTTGTCCATTAACGACTTTAGTTGCTCTGAAAGAGCGAAGATAATGTTATCGCATTAAAAACGTAGAATAATTTTTTTATTAAATTTCCCATAGAATTTTTTTTGTCCATTAACGACTTTAGTTGCTCTGAAAGAGCGAAGTTAATATTCTTGCGTGTCAAATGTCCCCGCTCTGAAAGAGCTAAATGACATAGCCCAGGGTTTGCATCTCTGTAAGAGATGCTACCCTGGGTATATATAACTCCGTCCTCCTCTTGCAGGCTGAAGGTCTGCGGACGTGACAACTTTCATATCTTGTAAAAATTAAGCAGGAATAAAAGATGTTTTATCGTTTAAACTTTTCACAAATTCTGCAATAAGTTTTGCAATACTTTCCAAATCTTTTAAACTACAAACTTCTACTTGCGTATGCATATATCTGTTTGGAACACTAATACTTGCAGATGCTATACCGCTTCTTGAAACTTGCATAGCTCTTGTATCGTTCCCAATCATGCCTGGTTCCACTTCTTTTTGCCAAGGGATATTATGCTTATTAGCTGTTGCAACTAGTTTGTCATATAGAACTGGATTACAAATGGCTCCCTTTGCAATAGTTCCTCCCTGTCCAAGAAAAATTTGAGGTGTTTTCTTTTCACAGT
>CAZHFA010000201.1:0-2682 GCA_964531865.1 uncultured Bdellovibrionales bacterium | reverse complement strand
AGAAAGACAAAAAAAATTAACTCTTTTTTTAAATGAGATGAAAGAAATATTGGAAAATAAAAAAGAAGCTATTGCTTCTCCAGAAATTGCAAAATGTTCAAAATGTACTGTTAAACAATATTGTGAATTTAAAAAATTAGAAAAAAAATAAAAAAATCTTCCATATTATCAAAGATAAAAATGGAAGATCAAGGTTAAAAACCTTTTTGATGATGTCGATTTTACACGTTAAGCGTCGCTAGACATTATATAAAGAGCCAAACCAAAAATAACTACCCACAAAATGGTCATCATTTTCTTTCTTTCTTCGTTTTAAAAAACCTTTTAAAAGAATAAAAGATATATTGCATCTTCTATTATTCTCCATAAATAAAACACAAAGTATGTTTTATAACTATAAAAAACTTTAGTCAAAGATAAGTTAAAATCTAAAGGCCTCAATAATCGGCAACTTTTCTTGCATATTTTGCGAATTAAATATTATGCATTCTTTAAGAAAAAACTTTCCTATTCGTTTTTTATCAAGGATATCTAATAATTATCCTTCCTTACTTTTTTGTATTTTTCTTATTTTAGGTCAATTATTCGCTTTCTTTTTTATACATAAAATTCACATATATTTTATTTTCATCTTAATTTTCATTTTCATCATAAGTGTATTAAATAAAAAATTTTTTTTCATAAGTTTTTTTATTATTGGAATTTTCTCTTATCTTATTTCGAAAAAAAATATTGATACATCAACTTTTAAAGGAGAAAAAATTTTCTTAGGACAAATCGTTTCTCAAATTAGCACAAAAAAAATAAATGAATATAATTTTGATATAAAAATTTTTGGAATAATGAATAAAGATCCCACAAACTTCACAAAAATAAATTTCAAAAGAAAAAGTTTTTTAATGAATTGCAAAGCTGTGGCTCTGCCTTGGAATAATATAACAAGTGCGAAACGAAATAGCACAATTATATTTAAAGCAACAGTAAAAAATATGGAAAAGAAATTTAATCCTTTTTCTTACGAATCTTATCTTTTAAGAAAAGGGATTAACAAGACTTGCGTTATAAAACATACAAAAATTTTATACACTCCAAACGATAAAAGTTTGCCTTCATCCATAAGAAACAGTATAAAAAATAATGTAATAAAAATTTTAGGAGATAATGAATCATCTGGACTTTTTTTATCAACCACAATTGGAATAAAAAATCTTTTATCAACACAAACAGAAGAAGCATTCAAAAGAACGGGGCTTATTCATCTTTTAATTGTTTCAGGCTATCAAGTTTGTTTAGTGTTTTATATTGTTTTATTCTTGTTAAAACAAATTCCAAGAATTTTTACTTATCTTTATAATATTTATTTTACGCAAATTATTTTTAAACTTATTGCTCTTTCTTGTTCTATATTTTTTGTGTTAATTTCAGGCTCTGATTCTTCAAGCATTAGAGCTGCAATTGCAATTATTATTTTAAGTATCGCAAATATTTTTGAAAGAAATAAATCTTTTGCAAATACAATAATTCTTTCATTTTTTATTTTGCATATTTTTTGGCAATTATCGATTTTAGATCCAGGAATTGCATTAAGTTATTCTGCACTAATTGGTATTTGGCTTGGAAGCTTTATAAAACATAAAATAAAATGTTTCTTTTTTATTTCACTTTATATTTATATTACTACAAGCATTGTAACTCTTATTTGGTTTAAACAAATTTCTTTAATTTCGTTTTTATTAAACTTAACCATTGTGCCCGTTATATCGATATTAAGTTGCAATTTAGGATTATTGGGTATTGCTTTAAATTACACAATTGATTCCAATGGATATTTTATAAAAACTATCTCGTTTATATTAGATAAATTTAAAGAACTTGTATTACAGCTTTCAGAACTAGATTGTATTTATCACTCTTTTGAAAAAACACCTTTTATTTTAATTTTTTCCATGTCCGCATTTATTTTATTTATTTTTTTTAGAAGAATTAAATTTTATATACATTTTTGGGGATTATAAAAATCATAAACAAACCAAGACATTAAATATTATTCCAAAGTTTTATTTTCATAACTACAAACTTTGACTATTGGAAAATAAAACTTTTAACTATAATATAATGGAGGGATTTAAAATCACGTCTATTTTTAAATAATCAGTTATCTTTTTTTTTATTAGTTTTATCAGTTTTGTTTTTTTATTTTTAGGATATTTATGGCTAAAACAAAATTTATATTTATTACTGGTGGTGTTGTTTCTTCTATTGGAAAAGGGCTTACAAGTGCCTGCATCGGGGCTCTTTTAAAAGCAAGAAATATAAATGTTACAGCCTTAAAATTAGACCCTTATATCAATATTGACCCAGGGACCATGAGCCCTTTTCAACATGGGGAAGTTTTTGTAACAGATGATGGGGCAGAAACGGACTTAGATTTAGGACATTATGAAAGATTTTTAGATACTACATTGTCGAAATTAAATAATTTTACAACAGGGCAAGTTTATGAACGTGTAATAAGCAATGAAAGACAAGGGAAATATTTGGGCGGAACGGTTCAAGTTATTCCACATATCACAAATGAAATAAAAAGACGGATTTTCGAAGGAGCCAAAGGATTCGATGTTTGCCTAGTTGAAATTGGTGGAACTGTTGGAGATATAGAAAGTCTTCCATTCCTAGAAGCTA
>CAZHFA010000200.1:0-2700 GCA_964531865.1 uncultured Bdellovibrionales bacterium | reverse complement strand
GGTATTTCATATCTTTTTAGCCTATTTTACCAAAAAGAACTAGTCAAGACCCTAAATTATTAAAGGTCTATTTCATCATAATAATATTTCTCTTCTTTATTTTTATCTTTGGGAGAATCTGTTATCAACATAGTAGCTATAATACATATTGATATAAGTAAAGCGATTTTAAAAATTGGTCCTGAATATCTAGCCATAAAAGAATTGTCAACTTTTATAGTTTTTAAACCACGCTTTACAAGTAAGCTTTCCTCAAAACTAGATAACTCACTAGCCCCCGTTGTCGGGTCTAAAGAAGTAATTCCAGCTTTTGAATTGTATTCAGTACTAGGATAAATACTTACTCCCGGCATATCAGTTGCGGAAGCATCTTTTAAAAAACATGACATTGGGTCTGCAAAAGTAGCATTATTTTGCTTCATGTTTTCTTTATGTTGATCTGCAAAAGATCGTCCTGGATTCCATTCAGCATTTTTTCTTTTATATGATTCTTGTTCTTCAGACTTAACATAATATGAATAATTATCTGATGTCGTGTTTGTATTATTTGTAGTGTTTGAAGTACTACCACCAAACCCTCTTATTTGTCTTGTAAAACCATTAGCCATAATTAAATTCCCGTAGATAAAATTCCTTCCACTTGTTGTTTTTCGGAAAGAAACGATAGATACTTAACAAGGTAGCTTCCATAATATCTTATTTTTTTACTCTTATTCAATGGTTAATATTATGAAAAAAGTAGTTGTTTGCCTAAGTGGCGGTATAGACAGTGCTGTTACCGCGTTAATTTTAAAGGAAAAATATGAAGTTTTAGGACTTACTGCAATAATGTCCCAAAATAATGAAGATATATTAAAAGAAAAATCTTCAAAAATTGCATCCCTATTAGGTATCAAACATTACATTGTAGATATAAAAGATATTTTTCAAAAAGAAATCATTTCATACTTTGCTAAAAGTTATATTGAGGGAAAAACTCCAAGCCCATGTGTCATGTGCAATAAAAAAATTAAATTTGGAATTTTGCTAGAAAAAGCTAAAGAATTAGGGGCTTCTTTTATTGCCACAGGGCATTATGCAAAAATTGTTAGAGATGAAAAAAACTTTTATCACTTATTTAAAGCAACTGATAATAAAAAAGATCAATCATATTTTTTATCACTTTTAAATCAAGAAGTTTTGTCACGTACACTTTTTCCTTTAGCCTCTTTTTCAAAAGAGGAAATACGAGATATTGGTATAAAGAATAAGTTACCAATAAAGACAGATGAAGAAAGCCAAGACCTTTGTTTTGTAAATTCTGGAGAACACTATAAAATTATAGAAGAAATGTATAACAAGGAAGATTTTAAAGGAACTATAAAAGATACTGCTGGAAAAACTTTAAAAACCCATGAAGGATTTTATCACTACACTGTTGGGCAAAGAAAAGGACTTGGAGTTTCCGCCCCATGTCCATTATATGTAAAAAATATTGAACCAAAAACTAGAGATGTAATTGTCGCAAAAAAAGAAGATATTTACATAAGTAGTATTACAGTAACTAATCTTAATTGGATTGTTACCCCTCCTTTAGATGATACAAATGTTATATGCAAAATTCGTTACAACAATAAAGGACAAGAAGCAAAAATAAAATATACTGATGAAAAAAATTTAATTGTACAATTTTCAGAGCCTGTTTTTTCTGCAACAAGTGGACAACTTGCAAGTTTTTATACAAAAGATGGTGAAGTATTAGGAGGAGGATGGATAAATTAGTTTTAATTTATCTTTCAAAAATACATTGAATAAAGGAATTATTTTTTTATGGAAGAATACAATTTTTTAGTAGACACACATACTCATATTGACGGCAAAGATTTTGATAATGATAGAGATGACGTTGTAAAAAAAGCCTTAGAAAAAAATATAAAATATATTATAAATGTCGGAGGAACAGATATTTTAGAAGGAAGTAAACGTGCGATAAAGCTTTCCACGCAATATCCATTTATTTTTGCTACAGCAGGACAGCATCCACAAGATGCAGATGTAAAACTTAACAAAGAAGAATTAAAAAATTTAGCATTAAATCCTCACACAATTGCAATTGGAGAAACTGGACTTGATTTTTATAAAGATTGGTCAGATTTTACCAATCAAGAAAATCTTTTTAGAGAGCATATTAAATTAGCACAAGAAGTAAAAAAGCCACTTATTATTCATTGTAGAAGTGCTGGAAAACGATGCGTTGAAATATTAAAAGAAATGGAAGCGGAAAAAATAGGTGGTGTTTTTCATTGTTATTCAGAATCAATAGAAATTTTTAACAAAATTCAAGATATGAATTTCATAGTATCATTTACAGGAGCTATTACTTTTAAAAATGCTCATAAATTACGTAATGTCGTAAAACAAATCCCTTTAGAAAAAATTATGGTTGAAACAGACGCTCCATTTATGGCCCCAGAACCTTTTAGAGGTTCAAGATGTGAACCGTTTCATGTCTTTTATACGGCTCAAAAATTAGCAGAAATAAAAGAATGTCAGTTTGAAAACGTTATAAACATTACTACTAAAAATTTTTTAAATCTTTTTAAAATAAAACTATAAGAAGGGAAAGAGAGCGTATATGATTTTCTTACTCTCAAATTTTTTACACTCTCACACTCTCCTTAAAATACTATAAGATTTCTTCCACTCCACTTAGTTTTTCGC
>CAZHFA010000199.1:0-2746 GCA_964531865.1 uncultured Bdellovibrionales bacterium | reverse complement strand
TCCATTCTAACGAGACCAATTCTAAATTGATTTTCGACAAGCTCACCAACTGCACGTACACGCCTGTTTCCTAAATGGTCAATATCATCAACAGAATGGCGAAGTGGATCATTGGAGTTTTTTAACTCTAACAAATATCTAATCGTTTCTTTTATATCGGACTCAGCTAACGTGCCTTGCTCGATTGAAGGAGCTTCTCTTCCTTGCGAGATATAAAGTTTATGATTCATTTTA
Organism: uncultured Bdellovibrionales bacterium; assembly: GCA_964531865.1. Taxonomy (GTDB): domain Bacteria; phylum Bdellovibrionota_C; class UBA2361; order UBA2361; family CAKMMH01; genus CAZHFA01. Next base: position 2,512 of record CAZHFA010000199.1, on the reverse strand, counting down.
TATCTACCTATCTGAGATAAATCATACCTATCAGAATTAAAGAAAAGATTTCTAAATGTTGCACTAGCTGTTTCTGGCCTTGGAGGATCTCCAGGACGAAGCCTTCTATAAACTTCAATTAAACTATCTACAACTGGTTGCCCCGTAAGTTTTGCATAAAGATCATCACGCTCTGGTTCCATCTTATCAGTTATCAAAGTTCTCCATAAAGATTCTCCAATATGGTTATCATCAAGATAAAGGACTTCAATTTTATCAACCCCATACTCTCTTAAATAACTCAATGATCCCTGTTCAACAACCTCTCCCTTAGAGTTAACTTTATCTTGTGTAAACTCTTCACCTGCACAAACTAACACTTCGAAACAATCTAAAACTTCTAATAAATCAGCCTCGTCAAGTTCATCAATCAAAACGCCTAATTTCTCTTTTATACTATTCCAACCAACAAGAATTTCATTATCCTCAACAATTACCTCTCCAGTATCAGGATGAACGACATCTTCTTGAGCCTGAATAATAGTATTAGCAGAAACCATTCCATAAACTAAATCTGGATCTATTTCTATCTCCTTAATACCAGCTTCTTTTAGTCTTCTAATGATTGCTCTATTAAATTTTCCACCCTTTCTAACTAAAACTTTTTGATCTTGTTTTATTTCAACAAACGACTTCTGCCCTTCTAATTGATCTGGTTTAAAATCTTTTACGACAATTCCAGATTGCTTAAATTGCACGGATTCTGTCTTGTAATAATAATTTAAAATTTCATCTGCTGACATGCCTAAAGCACGAAGAATAACTGTGGCATTAAGTTTTCTTCTTCTATCGATTCTTACATGACAAATATCTTTTATATCAAACTCAAAATCTATCCAAGAACCACGATAAGGAATAATCCTAGCAGAATATAACAATTTTCCACTTACATGACTTTTTCCCTCATCGTTAGCAAAAAACACCCCTGGAGATCTATGAAGCTGACTTACAACAACTCTTTCAGTTCCATTTATCATGAAAGTTCCTTTTGGTGTCATCAAAGGAAGCTCTCCAAAATAAACAACATCCTCTTTTAAAGAAGATAATTTTCTTTCCCCAGTTTCTGCATTAACATCCCATAATGCTAAACGAACCGTCACCCTTAATGGAGCAGACCAAGTCATTCCCCTTGCTTCACACTCTTCAACATCATACTTTGGCCTTCCCAAAGAGTAAGAAACAAACTCAAGACTTGCAGTATCGTTATAATCCTTTATTGGAAAAACAGAATTAAAGACCTTTTGCAAGCCCACATCTTCCCTTTTATCGGGAAGCACATCTGCTTGTAAAAAATTCTTATACGATTCAACCTGAACTGCTATTAAATTTGGAATCTCTGCAATTTCTGGTATTTTTGAGTAACTGCGACGAAGACGAAGATTAGTTTTGATTTCAGATACCATATCTTTATTCTTATACCGATAAAAAACAGTAAACATTCATACAAGTATTTTTCTATGTAGCTAAAAAAATACTCTCTAAAAAGACTTAACAATCAAAAAGTAAAATATAACAAATACAAACAATAAAAGTCAAAAGACTATCATTCCGTATATATTGACTTAAAATCTTACAAATCAACTGATAAAACTTTGAAAATTATGACAATAATGTGAAGAGTATACTAAACATCAACAAAAAGCAATAACACAACATCACATTACATCACAAAATAACTGAGAATTTTTTTATTAAAATTCTCAGTTAATAAATCTAAAGCAATTATTTAATTACAGCTTTAGCCCCAGCTTCTTCGATTTTTTTCTTAAAATCTTCAGCTTCAGCCTTAGCAACACCTTCCTTCAAAGTTTTAGGTGCAGAATCAACTAAATCTTTAGCTTCTTTTAACCCAAGGCCAGTTATTTCACGAACAACTTTAATAACTTTAATTCTATCACTTCCAGCAGCCTCTAAAATTATATCAAATTCAGTTTTTTCTTCTTCTTGAGCAGCGGCAGCACCTGCAGGCATAGCTCCCATCATTGCAACTGGAGCAGCAGCACTAACACCTAGCTCTTCTTCTAAATCCTTAACTAACTTTGAAGCATCCATTAAAGACATATTCTTAATAAAATCCTTAACTTGTTCCATATTTACATCACTCATTGTTAACTCCTAATATAATATTATATAATAAAATTTTTAAAAAATAAGCACCAATTAAATTCCTTCTTGATTACTCTCCAGCAAGTTTTTTTCGTTGAGCGTCAACAACTCGAACAACTTGTTCGCTCGACGCCTTGATAACACGAAGCAATTGCGTTGCAGGTGTGTTAAGAAGATTTAGCAACTTAGCAAAAAGCTCTTCTTTGCTAGGCATGCTTGCTAGAGCTTTAACTCCAGCTACATCAATAAAAGCATCCTCAAACCAAGCTCCCTTTATTGCTAAAGCCTCATGTGCTTTTGCAAAATCAGAAACAACTTTAGTCATTGACACAGGATCCGAAGATGTAGAAATAATCATATTAGGACC
>CAZHFA010000198.1:0-2747 GCA_964531865.1 uncultured Bdellovibrionales bacterium | reverse complement strand
ATTTTGATTAAAGATCTTTTTTAAGATTCTCCTTTTGAAATAAGAAGATAAAAAACGACTAAAAAGGATTGCCAAGATTTAGAAACCTTACCAAAATACATACAAACGGAGAGAGGGGGATTCGAACCCCCGTTACGGTTACCCGCAAACTTGATTTCGAATCAAGCGCCTTCAACCTCTCGGCCATCTCTCCAAAAAAGAACTAACGTATAGTAAATTAAACTATAAATATGGACAAGAGAATATAAAAATTAAAAATAAATAATATTTAAGATATAATATAAAAATTTTTATCTTTTTTTCTTATTCACAAAAATATAAAGAAACAGTAAGATTTTTTTAGAAAAAATATATCTTGCTATAACAATGTGATAATTATGCAAAAAAAAATTGATAAAGACTTTTCATTAGAATCTGTAGATACTCAGCAAAAAAAAGGATTTTGGCAGATGCTTACAATAATGCTTGGATTCACTTTTTTTTCAGCAAGTATGTGGGCAGGTGGCACTCTTGGCGTTGGTCTTTCTTTACACGATTTTATTACATCAGTTTTTATTGGAAATTTTATCCTTGGAGTTTATACTGGATTTTTAGCATTGATTGCTGCTCGTAGTGGTTTATCAATCCATCTTCTTTCCAGATATTCATTTGGAGAAAAAGGATCTTTTTTGCCATCTATTATATTGATATTAACACAAATTGGTTGGTTTGGAGTCGGAGTTGCAATGTTTGCTATTCCTACAAGTTTGGTATTGATAAAACTTCCAGCTCTAAGTGGTTCTTGGCTTTTAGAAGGAAATACTATATCAATTAATGCAGATGCTGTTCAAATTCCAATACATTTATTGTACACGCTAATCGCTATTTCGGGACTTCTAATGACTTCAACTGTGTATTGGGGAATTCGTGCATTAGCTATAATTAGTATAGTTGCAGTTCCAGCAATTATTGTTTTAGGCTCATATTCTGCAATCAAAGCTATGTTTTTTGATTCTGTTGACGGAGGAAAAATAGGCTTGGAAATTATAAAAACTTATCATCCTTTAGTAGAAAATAAACTATCATTGATAAATGCTATAACAATTACCATAGGAAGTTTTATCGCAGGTGGAACTTGTACTCCTGATTTTACTCGTTTTTCAAAGAATTCTAAAATTGCCGTTAGTACAACAGTGTTAGCTTTTTTTCTTGGAAATACACTAATGTTTATTTTTGGTGCAACAGGTGCCATGGTTTATAAACAATCAGATATAAGTCTTGTTTTAAATTTGCAAGGCTTATTATTGCCTGCAATTGTTCTTTTAGGACTAAATATTTGGACAACTAACAATAACGCATTATATACTTCAGGCTTAGGGCTTTCTAATTTGACAAAATTACCTCAACGCTATTTATCAATTTGTGCGGGAATTTTAGGAACTATTTTATCTGTGTGGCTTTATAATAATTTTTGTGATTGGCTAAATATGTTAAATACAGTAATTCCACCAATTGGTGCAATTTTAATAGTTGATTATTTTATTATCAATCATGCTAAATATTTACCGCTTTCTAAAAAAGTTTTTAATGCTGTTAATATGTCAGCAATTTTTTCTTGGTTTTTAGGTTCATTAGTTGCCCTAATTGGTTTACAAAAAATTCCTTTTCTTCATAGTGAATTATTATCAAAAGGGCTTCCAGCAATTAACGGAATGTTTATATCTGGAATCTCCTATTACCTTTTTAGGTGGCGATTGTGGCGATAAATTGTACAAAATTTGTTGATGTGCTAGTACAGTGTTGTCGCTCATCCCCCAATTTTCTTTAATTTTTCATCCACAATTTCCGCCTAAAAACTTGGATAAACTCCTCCAATTTTTAAATGTATTGTCGCAGACTTTCAGCCTGCGATGGTGTGAGTAGAAATGCAAATACCCAGGGTAGCATCTCTTTTTAGAGATGCAAACCCTGGGCTAAGTCGTTTGGCTCTTTCAGAGCGGGGACATTTAGTATGCAAAAATATTAACTTCGCCCTTTCAGGGCAACTAATATTTATCAATAATTCCAAAAATAAAATTAAAAAAATGGGACATAAAAAAATGGGACACGCACTTTTTTAAAAAAAATATAAAAATTTGGGGGGACAGTTTTTTTCCAATAAAAATTTTTGGGTGTCCGTTTTTTTTAGGTGTTCAGCTTTTTTCTTTCTTATCAACAATTGTTACCTAAAAATTTAACGGCTTCTCCTCCAATTTTTCGGGCTGAAAGTCTGAAGCAATAATATCGCGATAAAAATATACAGCAAAAAATTAAGAAACTTATGTCAAAACAAGATAGATTATTTTTTTTAGGCATTTTATAAATGTAAAATTGGTTACAAAGGCATGTTTGTACCTTGATTTTAATAGTAAAAATTCTTAAAATTAAACACATTGGTCTTACGAAATTTTCAAAAAGAACAAAAATTCTAGTTTGTAAAAAAAATCAACTTACTAAATTAGCATAATATAAATAGGATTTTTATGAAGGAAAAACTAAATAACCTGTTAATAGACGGGCAAAAAAAAATACAACAAGTAAATGATGAGGTTGAATTACAAAAAATAAAAGTTGAATTATTAGGAAAACAAAGTTTAATTACTGAGTTTACAAAAGTCTTGTCAAATGTAGATAAAGCTGATCGACCTAAGTTTGGACAGATGATAAATGAAGTTAGAAATGAATTTGTTAAGCTAATAGATGAAAAAAAAGAAGATATAATATCAAAA
>CAZHFA010000197.1:0-2810 GCA_964531865.1 uncultured Bdellovibrionales bacterium | reverse complement strand
GTAGCCTCTCGGTTCATCCCCTCCAGAAAAAAGAACCTGCCAAAACAGATTACTTAATTATCGACTCCGTATCATATACCTGTATTATGCCGACAATATCACTCAAGGTCGACAGTGCCTACCCCGAAGATCAGGGAAGCGGCAAGGCACGTCTTGACCCCGCGTCCATGCAGGAGCTCGATGTTACTCCCGGTGATCTCGTTCGGATCACCGGAAATTCGGTCACCGTCGCCAAAGTCTGGCGCTCCTTTGAAACCGACTGGAACCAGGACAAGGTCCGGATCGATAAATATACCCGGGTCAACGCCGGCGTCAATCCGGGAGACCGGGTCACCGTCGAAAAGATCGAAGAACAGATCCCCGCAGCATCGGTCATCCTCACCCCCCCGACGGATATCTCCCCCATACTGCCCGACGAAGACGACGAATATCTCCTCTCCTTAATCAACTTCCCCGTCTCGCTCGGCGATATCATCCCGGTCAAAACATACCACCCGGGCCCGCCGGTCGAACTGAAAGTATCGAAGATCGAGCCGGAAAACGCCAGCATTCTGACGAAAAACACCGAACTCATCCTCGAAGAAGAGGAGGGATTCTCCTGCACCCAGTCGATAACCTACGAAGACATCGGCGGCCTTAAGGGCGAGCTGCGCCGGGTCCGCGAAATGATCGAACTGCCGCTCCGCCATCCCGAACTCTTCGAGACGCTGGGGATCGAGCCGCCAAAGGGCGTTCTTCTCTACGGACCGCCGGGGACCGGCAAGACCCTGATCGCCAAAGCCGTGGCAAATGAAAGCGGCGCCCACTTCATCGCGATCGCCGGCCCGGAGATCATCTCCAAATACTACGGAGAGTCCGAGCAGAAACTGCGCGAAGTCTTCGAAGAAGCCGAAGAGAATGCTCCGGCGATCATCTTCATCGACGAGCTCGATTCCATCGCCCCGAAGCGTGAGGACGTGAACGGCGAGGTGGAACGCCGCGTCGTTGCCCAGCTTCTGACCATGCTCGACGGCATTTCGGAGAGGGGTCAGGTCATCGTGATCGGCGCGACCAACCGTCCCGACGCCATCGATCCGGCGCTTCGAAGACCCGGACGCTTCGACCGGGAGATCGAGATCGGCGTCCCAAGCGACGCGGACCGGATGGAGATCCTGCAGATCCACACCAAAAACATGCCGTTTGAAGGCATGGCGAAACTTAAATCCATGCGAAAGGACGACACGGACGAAAAAGCGCTCGAGCGGGAACTCGCACTCTACGAACAGTCCCGCGACAAACTCCTCGCGACGCTTGCCTCCCTTTCCAAAGGATTTGTGGGCGCTGATCTCGCGGCCCTTGCACGAGAAGCGGCGATCCGTGCCCTTCGCCGGCAGATCGACGTCGCCAACCTCGAGACGGAAAAGATCTCGGACGAGATCCTTGGAAAACTCGAGGTGACAACGGCCGATTTCCTCGCCGCTTCACGCGAGGTCTCGCCTTCGGCCATGCGTGAGATCGCGCTCGACACAGCAGACATCTCCTGGTCGGACATCGGCGGATGCGGGGAAGCGATCCGGGACGTCCGGGAATCGATCGAGTATCCGCTCACGAAAAAGGATTCGTTCGAGCAGCTCGGGATCAAACCGCCCAAAGGCGTTCTGCTCTACGGCCCGCCGGGAACCGGGAAAACGCTCATCGCAAAGGCCGTGGCCCATGAAAGCGGGGCGAACTTCATCGCGATCAAGGGGCCCGAGCTGCTGTCCAAATGGGTGGGCGAGTCGGAAAAAGCCGTCCGCGACATCTTCAAGAAAGCCCGCCAGGTCGCCCCCTCGATCATCTTCTTCGATGAGCTGGACTCGCTGACCCCTGCCAGGGGCGCCGGGGATGGAAGCCGGGCGACGGAGAACGTGCTGAACCAGATCCTGACCGAAATGGACGGGATCGAGGAGCTCAACGATGTGGCGATCCTTGCGGCCTCCAACAGACCCGACATCATCGACCCGGCGCTGCTTAGAAGCGGACGCTTGGACCGCCTCGTCTATATCGCGGAGCCGAGCGAAGCGGACCGGGCCGACATCCTTTCGGTCCATCTTCGAAACATGCCGATCGAAGGATCGGTCTTCGAAGATACCGTGGCCGCCCTTTCAGGCATCGACGACCCCTCGCTTCAAGCGGTCGCGGCACGGTTCGCCGGAAAGAGCGTGACCGCAAAACAGCTTGCGGCGGCCGCAAAGAAGTACGACAAGGGGCCGTCCCTCTCACTGCGGGATGAAAAACAACGGATCTCTGCAGCTCTGTTATCACAGGGAGCCGTGCTGAAGGACCCGGTAAAAACGGATCTGATCGAAAATCTCGCAAAAGAAACGGCCGGGTTTGTCGGATCGGATCTGGAAGGACTCTGCCGCGAGGCCGCGATGCAGGCCCTTCGCCGCGGAGCGTCCGCCGTATCAGCGGCCGACTTCGCCGAAGCAAAGAAACGGATCAATCCAACGATGAATGAGCGGGTGCGGGAGTATTATCAGGCGATCTCTCAGAAGTTCAAGGGCGGCCTCCCGAAAGAAGTGCAGGATCTCGTCGCGTATCAGTGATTCAGATCCGGTAACGAAGCAGAGCGGCGATCCCGCCGAGACCGACGAGCCTGGTTCCCGGTTCGAACTCGGTCGAGAGGACGACGACGTTCGCGCCGAGCCGCTCTGCCCCTTCGATCATTTTTTCGATGCCGCCGTCTTTTACAAACGAGTCGGCCACAAGGATCGTCTCGGCTGCTCCGTAATCGATCGCCTGGCGCACCTCGCTTTTCCCGTAGGCGACGGCGCCGTTCTGCCCGATCC
>CAZHFA010000196.1:0-2820 GCA_964531865.1 uncultured Bdellovibrionales bacterium | reverse complement strand
CTAGGGGTTGTGTAATACCCACATTAGAAGCGTTAAAGGGGCTACAGTTAAAGACGCTTAATGTTGAAGATAATGAAATTGTTTGATTTATCACCGCAAGCATTTGGGTCTAACTTTTTAGGTGGCAATTCTGGATAAGAAATCGAAAAATTTGGGGATGAGCTGACGAAATTATACTATAATTGCCACCTAAAAAAGCCTGCGACGGGAATTGAACCCATAACCCCTTCATTACGAATGAAGTGCTCTACCAATTGAGCTACGTAGGCAAAGGCATTCTTACATATTAAAGACACAAAACAATTTTGTAAAGATTTTAAATTTACTGATATAAAAAAAGTGCAATTTTAAAAACTAAAAATGCACTTTCTCTTAAAAATTTTTATAATATAAAAATTTTAACGTTTAGAAAATTGAGGACGTTTCCTAGCTTTATGTTTACCATATTTCTTACGTTCAACTTCTCTATCATCTCTTGTTAAGAATCCTGCTTTTTTAACATCCCCTCTTAAAGATTCTTCCATTTGAATAAGAGCACGAGAAATTCCATGCCTTACAGCACCAGCCTGACCAGACTTTCCACCACCTGTTACATTAACTAATATATCATACTTCTCAGATGTTTTGGTTAATTCTAATGGCTGTCTTAAAATCATTTGTAAAGTTTCTCTTGGAAAATATTCTATAAGAGTCTTCTTATTTACAGAAATATTTCCAGTACCATTTCTTAAAAAGACTCTAGCTACTGCCGTTTTTCTTTTTCCTACTGCATGAATTCCTTCACCTTTAATCATTTTTTTTCTTCCTTATTTTTATAAAAATTATTCCTCTACTGCTACTACATTTTTAAATTGATATACTTTTGGATTTTGAGCTAAATGTGGATGATTAGCATCTCTATAAACTTTCAACTTAGTCATAAGTTGATGTCCAAGAGCACCTCTTAAAATCATTCCTTTAACCGCACGAGTTATGATTTCTTCAGGCTTTTCCTCCAATAGCTTTTCTGCCGACTTAGATTTTATACCACCAACATACCCAGAATAATCATAATACTTCTTGTTCTGAAGCTTATTTCCTGTAAATTTTACTTTACTTGCATTTATAACTATAACAAAATCTCCACAATCTACATGAGGAGTAAAAGTAGGCTTATTCTTTCCTCTAATCAATGAAGCTACTTCAGAAGCAAGTCTTCCAACTGGAATACCAGTTGCATCAACTATATACCATTCTCTATTTTTCAATGCTTCTTCTTTACTTAAAGATACTGTCGTTTTCATTAAAATAATCTCAAAAAAAATTCGTCACCAATAACGCTACTAAAACAAAACGTTACTATAGACCAAAAAAATATAATACTCAAGGTATGGGAAATTTTTTTTCCAAAAAAGAACTTTTATTAGAAAAATATCACCACAAGAAAAATGGCTATGGGTGGGCTCGAACCACCGACCTCAGAATTATGAGTTCTGCGCTCTAGCCAGCTGAGCTACATAGCCATACTTCAAAATAACTTTTTTATTCTCACAGCATTTTTATTAAAAATCAAGTGATTAAAGAAAAAAATCTCTATTGTCTAAAATAATATTTAACTTTAAACTGAAATTAGTCTAAAAATTTATAATGTATTTACTTTTTTTATAATCTTTTACTCTTTTTTAGTTTTTTTTTAATTTAATTTTATAATGTCGGTTACAATTTTCTTTTATAAACAAGATGGACAGTTTGAAATTTCGAATAAAATTTCAAGCCTTCAAGATAAAAAGGCAGATTTTTATTGGATAAATGTAAGAATCGAAGATACTGCAGAGTTACCAGAAATTGCAAAATTTTTTAACTTGCATGAACTATCCATAGAAGACTGTATGACCCCTCTTCATTTTCCAAAAATTGAAGATCAAGGCACATATATTTTTGCGATATTTAGAGGATTAAAATCCAACCTAGATATCTGGGAAGATTTAGTAAAATACGAAGATATTAGTAGAGAAACTGAAGAAGAAACTTTAACACATAAAGTAGCATTATATTACTCTAAAAATTTTATTATTAGTGTTGAAACAATAACAGTTCCTTGGATTGAAGCATTAATTAGACAATTAAAATCTAATGACTCCTTATCTTCTCCGTTTTCACCGCCACTTTTTTTATTTTACAAAATAATAGATATCCTTGTAGATAGGTTTTTACGCGGATTATCAGAGTTTGATGACACTATCGATACATTAGAAGATTTAGCAATAGAAGAAACTGATAATTTTCAAATTTCATATATTTTACAAATAAAAAGGAAGCTTACTTATTTACGGCAAATAAGTAAAGATCAAGAGCTTGTCATACAAAAAATAGAATATACAAATGATATTATTAAAGACTCTGCCATGAAAAAGTATTTTAGGGATATAAAAGATCATGCTGCAGATATTTCTAAAACCATTGATAAGCAAATTTCTGATGTTCTATCCATTCGTGATGCATACCTAGCATTAGTTAATGTAAAGCTTGGGGACATAATGCGAGTATTAGCTGTAATCACGACAATTGCAGTTCCCATGAACGTAATTGTGGGAATGTATGGAATGAATTTTGACAATATTCCCCTACTACATAGTGAAATAGGATTTTGGATAGTATCTACAATTATGATAGCCATATGTATTGTCATGATTATATTTTTTAGAAAGAAAAAATGGATTTAAAAATTTAAGGATAAAAATGACGAAATCAAAAGATGAAAAAGTAAATGGATTAAAAGTTGCTCTTGATATTTTAAATAAATTTCCGGAAGAAAAGAGAGAAAAATTATTAACAAATGTT
>CAZHFA010000195.1:0-2837 GCA_964531865.1 uncultured Bdellovibrionales bacterium | reverse complement strand
GTTAAGCAAAGAAAAAGGAGAGACTGATCCTGTTACAAAATTGCTAGAAGACGTTATAAAAAACACAGAATCTGGTTTAAGTTTTGAAGAAAGTTTAAGTAATGTTGCAAAAAGTATAAATGTAATATCGATAAAACATGCTTTTTTACATTTAGCAATGGCTCAAAAAGAAGGTGGAGAATTGATAGGCCCGATGGAGGAGCTTAGCGATTCGACGCAAGCTTATTATCAAGAAGTGGTTGAAAATGAGATTGCTTCACTTCCTATAAAAGCTACTCTTCCGCTTCTTTGTTCGTTTTTAGGGCTTATTTTATTTTTCTTAGCAGTACCATTAACTCAATTGTTAGGAATGAATACAGTATTAAAATGATATAAATAAAAATTGTATTTTATGAAAAATTTTAAAAATAACAACAATAATATTATGCAAAATGGTAATGCATTAATTTTTTTTGTCCTATTTGTTTTACCAATATTATCTTTTTTATTGATGTTAACTTTTGATGTCGCCACTATTTATACATCAAAAAGAAAAGTACAAGATGTTTTAGATGAAGCTTCTTTACAAGGTGTAAAATTTTTCCCGTATAAAAATTATGCAATAAGTGTTGCTAAAAATTATTTAAGTTCAAATGGATTAGAGGATGATAATCTTACTGTAGTGGCCACATCAGAGGGGATAAATATATCTTACAATAAAAATTATGAGTTGGTATTTTCTAGATTGGCAGATACTTTTTTTAATGCTCACGCTAATCTTTCTTGGCCTGTTAGAGTATCAAGCTTTTCTACTCCAGCTATTGGTGATTATTTTCTATTGCTTGATAGAAATTTTTATAATTCTCCAGATGATGAGTCTTTGTTATGGGGAAATAATGGGGAGTGGCCAAGTGCCCTTTATTTTAATATGAATAACACGCAGTATCAAAATCCAAGATATTATACTCAGCAATGTTTTAATGAGGCTTTTTCTCCCGTAAAGCAAATGTTAATTGATACATATAATTTTTTAGAAGGGTTTTCTTTAAATTCGATTGGAGTTGGTGTTTTTCCAGGTGTTGCATATAAGAGAGATGTCGATTTAATACGAGAAATAAAAAAAGTAAATAAAAATGAACCTGTGAATTTTTTACAATATGCAGGAATTGATGGAACAACAACAGAAGGGTGTTATAATGCTTCTTTGGAAGAAAATCAGGAAGAAAAATATAAAGCTCCTACAAGAAATGAATTATATTTTAATAATGACAATGAAAAAAAATTTGATGATAGTCATTTTGTTTTTGCAAATTCTTTTTGGTCAATTCCTGTACATAAAGGATATTTTAGTAATTTTGAAAATGTTTTAGATAGTGCCATAAAGCATATATTATCATCTGGAACGATTTCGGATAGGTATACAACATCAAGTAATATAGAAAAAACAATTTTTATTTTTTCTACGGCAGTTCCTAGTATAAATAAGATATTTTTTCCAAATAATAATCTTAAAGCTACGTTAATAAATAAAATAAAAGAATTAGACATTATTGCTAAGCAGCAAGATATAAAAGTAAATATAGTATATGTATTATACGAATCTAATAAAGTGGACGATGTTGTGCTTAATGATGTTAAGGCATTTAAAAATTATTTTAATAACGATGTATTTCAGGCACAATCTTTTAATTTTTATTTTATTACTGATTCAAATATTGAGGATTTACAAAACAAGCTAATGACTTTTTTACAACTTCATAAAAAAGAGGGGTCAATATGGCGTTAAGATTTTTAAAATCAGATGGTTTTTCTCTTTTGGAATTTTGTTGTATTTTATGTGTTGTTTTACCGATACTTTTTAATTTAATTGGAATAATAGATTATTATAGACTTCAATATTTAATAGATGAAATGGTAGAAAATGAGCTTGGAAATAGAAAAAATTTTATTGTAAAAGTAAATGAAAATTTAATAGTAACTGATCAAGAAAAAAATAAAATATTAAATATTGTTCATGTGAAAGTAGATAGTTTGCAAAATGTTTTAAATAATTTAGATGGAACTATTTCCCCTAATTGTCAATACAATATTTCTGGAGCGTTAATAGAGAAAAAAAAGGATGATGCTTTGGCAAAAATTTTTGGAAATAACTATTTTAAAGGGGAACTAAACATAAAGGATGTTAATTTAGAAAACTATTCTAATCTTACAGGACAACGTTTTGTTGTAGGTAATAATGGAGCACAAAAATTTTTGAATGATTCTTTAGTTGTAAGGTTAAGTATTTCATTAGATTTTGCAACATGCTCAAAAATAGGATCAGATTTTTTAAATATTATGCCAAACACGATAGCTTCTTTTAAAAATTTAATTGTTGAATATGAGTTTTAGAAAGTGAATTTTTTTTATTTTAGCAAAAAACATTTTGAGAGCATCTTTGATGTAATAAATTTTTTATTTAAAAAAGAGTCTGATATTTTGCTTATAAAAAATGTTGATAAAAGATCTTATATTGATTTTTTTTTAAACTATTATGATTTATCTAAAGAAGAATGTTTTTGTAAAATAAAAAATTTAACTAATGTTTCATATATAGAGAAAATTCCTATTCCTCCTAAAAATTTGGTTAAAGATATTTCATTATTAAAAAAATACTGTTTTTGTCCTATTTTTAACGAAAAAAATGATATTATTGCTTTTGTATCTTCAGATCCTTTTTTATTAAAATCAAAATTTGATATTGAAAAAAATATAAAAATTTACTTAGCTTTAGCAAAAGATATTTTTGAGGCTATAGATAAAATTGAAGAAAAATCAGAAGTCCCAAATGAAGCGATTAACAATGAAGATTTTATTTT
>CAZHFA010000194.1:0-2850 GCA_964531865.1 uncultured Bdellovibrionales bacterium | reverse complement strand
ATGCAGTGCCTGCAACAATGGATATAAAGGAAGAACGGCAATCCACGAACTTATGCCCATCAATGAAGAAGTTAGGCATCTAATTGATAAGGGTGCAAATATTGATACTATAAGGGCAACGGCTATAGAAGGTGGGATGAATACACTACTACAGGCAGCAATTAGACTAGCACTAGAAGGAAAAATATCCTATGAAGAAATACTGCGTGTAGGATTTACACTGGGATAGGGGTGGTGAAATTAATATAATAGAATTAATTAATATACGGAATTGTTTATGGTAAACTAAAAGTACCCAAAGTTGCAAGCAAAAATACACAATATTGCAGATAGAAAATACCCAAAATTGCAACTTGCAAAATTACAAAAAAACCACTATCCTTGAATAAAAAAATATTCAAGGGGTGAAAAAAGAGGTGCTTAAATTGGAAGAAAAAAATCAAATAAGAGAGCTCTACTATGAACACGGATATTCAAAATCTAAAATAGAAAAAGTTACAAAACATAACAGAAGAACAATCAGTAAATGTGTTGCAAAAGAATCTTTTTCGGAAGAAAAAAAGATTCCAAAACGAAAAACAAAATTAGATAATTACAAGTCCGATATAGATTCATGGCTTGAAGAAGATATAAAAGCAAGAGCAAAACAGCGACACACTGCAAAGCGTGTATATGACAGACTTATGGAAAAACATGGTGAAAACTTTGACTGTTCATACAGAACAATTGCAATATATGTTGCAGAAAAGAAGCAAGAGCTTTTCAAACAAGAACCCGGGCATCTTCCGTTGCAGCATAAATTCGGAGAAGCACAAGTAGATTTCGGGAAAGCTGAATTTATAGAATCAGGAATAAAACATAGCGGTTCGTATTTAGTGGTATCGTTTCCTGCAAGCAATGCAGGGTTTTTCCAGCTGTTTAAAGGAGAAACTCAAGAGTGCCTGTTTGAAGGATTAATCAATGTATTCAACCATATAGGCGGAGTACCGAGAAAACTATGGTTTGATAATATGTCAACAGTTGTAACCGCAATAGAGAAAGGCGGAAACAGAAAGGTAACAGAGAGCTTCTTGAAATTTAAAATGCACTATGGTTTTGCAACAACATTCTGCAATCCTGCATCAGGTAATGAGAAAGGAAATGTAGAAAACAAAGTAGGATATTTCAGAAGAAACTTCCTTGTTCCTGTTCCCGAGTTTAATTCAATAAAAGAGTATAACAAAGAGCTGCTTGCAAAATCAGATAAAGACAACGAAAAACCGCACTATACAAAAGAAAAAAGAGTCTCTGAGCTTTTCCTTGAAGATAAATCAAAACTGCTGTATCTTCCAGAAAAAGAGTATTTGAATTTCAAATATGAAACGGTAAAAACAGACGGCTATGGGAAATTTACATTAAATGCAGGAGTCCACACATACTCATCTTCACCTAAATTTGCAAGAGACTCCATTACAGTGAGGATAACTGCACATGAAGTAATCCCGCTTGATGAAGAGTATAAACCTATTGTAACCCATAAAAGGCTTTACGGCTCACAAAAGCAGGAAGAGATGAACTGGCTGCCGTATCTTAATACTCTTTCCAAAAGACCGAGAGCACTGAAATACAGTGAAATTTACGAGCTTTTTCCTCAAACAGTAAAGAGTATATTTGATAATTCAGATTTTGAAAAACACTCTGAAATACTAAAAGCAGTTGCAGAGATAAGCATAAAAAGCTCATTTGAAACAGCTGTGGAAGTATTGGAAAAACTGACAGAATACAATAAATTTGACTATGAAAGCATAATTGCACTGCACAACAGAATGACAACCCCTGTACTAAATCTTCCTGAAATCAAACTATCTGCCAATGTCCCTAAACTTGAAGAGATAAATACGGATATATCAGACTATGATAAATTTTTAGAAATTGGAGGAATTCCAAATGTTTAATACAATTTCAGAGTGCTGCAAGAATTTAAAATTAAGTAAAACAATCGTTGAAAACAGTAGTAAAATAAAGGCAGAAACACATGAAGAGTTCCTTTTACAACTGTTAAATAAAGAGATAGAAAACCGCAGAAAATTAAGGGTACAGACATTAATTAAACAAGCAGGTTTTCAAGTATTAAAAACATTAAAAGGTTATGATTTCTCACAAATAAAATTTCCTGCAACATTTTTAGAACCTGATATTCAAACAGGAAGTTTTATCACTGAAAAACAGAACATAATAATGTACGGGAATGTAGGTACAGGAAAAACTCATCTTGCAACAGCTATCGGAATAGAAGCCTGCAAAAACGGCAAAAGAGTAGTGTTTTGCAGAACAGCAGCAATTGTAAATCAGCTTTCCGAAGCTAAGAAAAGCGGAAGATTATCAGCATTATTAAAAAAATTAAACAGTGCAGAACTGTTGGTATTTGATGAATGGGGATATGTTCCGCTTGAAAGAGAAGGGTGCCAGCTTCTTTTTCAAGTAATAGCAGATGCGTATGAAAAACAGAGTGTAATAATTACAACAAACCTTGAATTCAGTAAATGGATAAATATATTTTATGATGAGCAGATGACCTCAGCCATGATTGACAGATTGATACACCACAGCCATTTATTGATATTTGACGGTCAAAGTTACAGAGTAAAACACTCAACAATGAGTCAATAAAAAAATACACATTTTTTGTGTACTTTTTCTTGCAATATTGTGTATTTTTCTTTGCAACTTTGTGCATTTTTTTCTTGCAAAAAACATTTGCATAATTTTCTTGTATAATTCATAACTCTTAGACTATGACTTATTACATCCTTAGCAATTATAAAATACATAATTCTCCTCCTTTATTATTTATATATATATATATTAGTA
>CAZHFA010000193.1:0-2865 GCA_964531865.1 uncultured Bdellovibrionales bacterium | reverse complement strand
TATTTTTGATGTAAGGCCTGGTGCCACATATGAAATGTTGGGATTAAAAAATGGAGATGTAATCGTTGCTGCTTCTGGTTATGTAATTCAAGATTCAAGACAATTTAAACATTATGTAAATGTTTTAGAAAAAGTTTCTGATGTATCTTTAAAAGAAAAGCCTTCTGTTGAGATAGTAAGAGATGGAATTCCGTATAGGTTTGTCTATTATTTTAGCCCTAAACCTAAAGGTGAAGATTAATTTTTTAATTTATAGAACTTGGTTTAATAAGATTGCCCAAGGTGCTATTGCAAAGCCAGAGTAGATGACAATAACGCTTTTTAATGCTACCGGGATCCATTTTACTTGGTTTGATAAATAAACTAGTGCGATTATAACGGAGATTGCAAAACTTTTTGCGGCAATTAGTGCTACCACTGTTCCGTAGCTTTCCATGATATGGCGAAGAAGAAGGTTTCCTTCCATTTCTGTTCCGAAAACCTTCATTCCCATATTAGTTAAAATTGCATCTGCAATTTGTAATGATATTAGGATTACTCCTAAGATAACCACTTCGCGAGAAGGGGCAATTAAGCCAGATGCTTTTTGGTTTCTATTTTGTAATGTCAAATTTTTGTTTTCCATTTTTACTCCTTGGCTTAAAAGTAATACTAAGTCACGTTTTTGAAAATATATGCTTCAAAAGTTTTATGAGTCTTTTGTAATGGCAACCTTAATATGTTGATAATATTAATTTTTTTGCGTGAGAATAAATATAAAATGATTAAATATTTTGTCATAAAAGACATTAGAAATGTTTTATTAAGGTTAAGTAGAATATTTTATCTTGTCAAAAGTGTTTAAGAAAATTACTCTTAAAAGAGTTTAAAAATGTTGTGATTTATATTTTATTGGAGCTTTTATGAGTATAAAGATAATAGATACAATTCCTTACCAAGATCAAAAGCCAGGGACAGCTGGGCTTAGAAAAAAAACAAAAGTATATATGCAAGATCATTATACTGAAAATTTTGTTCAATCGATTTTTGATGTGATGAAAACCCGAGGAATGGATTTCTCAAGATCAAGCTTTATTGTTGGTGGAGATGGACGTTATTACTATAAACAAGCACTTCAAATTATTACAAAAATTGCTATTGCTAATGATGTTAAGGAGATAATTATTGCACAAAATGGTTTCTGTTCTAGTCCTGCTACATCAACAATTATTAGAAAATATAATCTTTCTGGGGGATTTATTTTAACAGCAAGCCACAATCCTGGGGGAGAAAATGCTGATTTTGGAATTAAGTTTGAAGTAGAAAATGGTGGCGGTGCTCCGTCAGAAATAACGGATGCTATTTATGAAAATTCAAAAAACATTTCTCAATATAAAATATCAGATTGTAAGGATGTTGACATTACGTATTTGCATGAAGAGAAAATTGAAAATACAACAATTAAAGTCATTGATGGATTCATGGATCACGCAAAACTTATGGAGTCATTATTTGATTTTGATGCCATTAAAAAATATTTTAAGAACGGATTTTCTTTTCGCTTTGATGCTATGAATGCAGTTACAGGCCCTGAAGCAAAATATATTTTTGAAGATGTTTTGGGGGCTCCAAAAGGAACTGTTGTTAGAGATATTCCAAAAGAAGATTTTGGTGGACTTCATCCAGACCCAAATTTAACATATAATTCAGATCTTGTTGATTTTATGTATTCAGAGAATGCTACTGATTTAGGAACGGCTTGTGATGGTGATGGCGATAGAAATATGATTTTAGGGAAGAAATTTTTTGTAAGCCCTGGAGATAGTTTAGCTTTAATTGTAGAGCGTGCTAAAGAATGTATTCCAAGTTTTTTAAAAGGGCTTTCTGGTGTTGCTCGCTCTATGCCAACATCCATGGCCGTAGATAAAGTTGCTAATAAATTTAATATTCCATGTTATGAAGTACCAACAGGATGGAAGTTTTTTGCAAACTTAATGGATTCTAATATGTGTGCTATTTGTGGAGAAGAAAGCTTTGGAACAAGCTCAGATCATATTAGAGAAAAAGATGGGCTTTGGGCAATTCTTTGTTGGATAAATATAATGGCAAAAACAGGGATGTCTGTAGAGGAGCTTATGATTTCTCACTGGAAGAAGTTTGGGCGTTGCTATTATCAAAGACAGGATTTTGAAGGGCTTGATAAAGACAAAGCTGATAATATGTTTTTAGAACTTAGAGAAAAAATAAATTCTTTTAAGGGAGAATTTTTGGCAGGATTAAAAATTATAAATGCAGATGATTTTTGCTATAATGATCCTGTTGATAAGAGCGTTACATCTAAACAAGGAATTAGAATTTACTTAGAAGGAGAAAGTAGGGTCGTCTTTAGACTTTCAGGTACAGGCTCTTCAGGAGCAACACTTAGAGTTTATATCGAAAAATATGAGAAAGAAGATATTTTGGCAGATCCAAATAAAAAATTAGAAGTATTAGGAAAAGCAGTAATTCAGTTTTTGGATTTAAAAGAAAGGTTTGGAGTTGATTGTCCAACAGTTACCACCTAATTTTTAGGTTGCACTTGTGGCGATAAATCAAACAATTCTGGGGGATTTCGCCTCCTCAATGTACTAGAGTACAATTTCGTCGGCTCCCCCCCAAAATTCTTCGATTTCTCATCCACAATTGCAACCTAAAAATCTAGACCTAAAATACTTGTGGCGATAAATCACATAAAATTATGTGATGGGCTCCTAGCTGTACGTTTTAGTACAGCGTCGTCGCTCATCCCCCAAAATTCTTCGATTTCTCATCCACAATTGCAACCTAAAAATTTAGACCTAAAATACTTGTGGCGATAAATCACATAATTTCCTTATTCAATCCGGC
>CAZHFA010000192.1:0-2869 GCA_964531865.1 uncultured Bdellovibrionales bacterium | reverse complement strand
ACAGCTTTTTTTCTTTTAATTGTTGACCACTTTGAATGTCCAGACATAACTATTCCTTCTATAATAATAAAAAATCTGATAACATGAATAAAAAAAAAGATATAATTCTTTTTAAATTCTAACCACTTAATATGCAAAATAAAAACTATTCTGTCAATAAATCTCATGTTATCTCAATCATAATTTTAGTGACAGTTTCACTTATATCATATTGTTTTTATTCTTTAAATTGTCACATCAAAAATATTTTTCTTATAAATGAAAAAACTAATACTCAAATTTTTACGGATATAATAAAAATTCCAAGTTCCTATATTTTATCTAAAAATGAAATAAAAAGTTATCTTATAAAATCAAATTATTTTAATGATAATATACCACCTGATAGTGAAGGAAAATATTACGAAGATAAAGACACTCTGTATATTTTTAGAAGAAAAATAAAAAATTTACGTTATGATATTCCAGCTGAGATTTACAAAATAAATTTTAAGAAAAAAAAAGTCACATGTTTATATGAAAAATCTTGTAATGAATTTATTTTGGAACCAATTCCAATAGAATCTAGTAAAAATAAAAAAGACAAAAAACAAAATCGGGATATCAATTTTATAAAAAAAGATCTAATTTCCACATTGATATTAGTTGAAGATAAAAGATTTTTTCAACATTTCGGACTTGATTTTAAATCGATTATTAGAGCATCTTATATAAACATTTTAAATTGGGATATCGTAGAAGGAGCAAGTACGATAACTCAACAGCTTGTTAAAAATTTATTTTTAACAAGGGAGAGAAGCTTTATTAGAAAAATAAAAGAAGCTTTTTTAAGCATCTATATTGAATTTTTATATTCAAAAAAAGAAATTTTAGAAAAATATTTAAATACTGTTTATCTTGGGCAAGATAAAAATACTGCCATAAAAGGTTTTCCATCTGCATCATTGTTTTATTTTAATAAAGATATTAACAAATTAAATCTATCAGAGAGTTGTATGTTAGTCGGTATGATAAAAGCACCAACATCTTTTTCTCCAATTATAAATTTTAAAAAATCATTGGAAAGAAAAAATTTAATTTTAAAAATGCTTTATGATGAAAATAAAATCTCAAAAAAAACATACATAGAAAATTTATCAAAGAAAATTACATTGAATGTAAATCGAGAATATAAAACACAAGATAACTATTTTTATGATGCTGTTGTTTCAAACTTTTCAGACAAAGAACTTAACAATATTTCTTCTATTTATACAGGCTTAGATCCTCTATTTCAACAATGTGCCAAAGACACTATTGATACTGAGCTTCCTAAAATAATAAAGAAATTTCCCTATTTAAAAAACGTTCAAGTGTCTATGGTTACCATTCAAAGTAACAGTGGATTGATTAAGGCGTATATTGGAGGAAAAGATTACAATAAAAGTCAATTTGATAGAACAAAACTTAGCAAAAGACAACTTGGTTCACTAATAAAGCCTTTCGTCTATTTAGTGGCACTTGATAACAATTTAAATAATTATAAACAAGCAACTCCTATTTCTCTTCTAAAAGACGAACCCATAACTTTATTTGATGCAAATAAACGTGCATGGAGTCCACAAAATTTTGATAAAAGATTTCGAGGTGCAGTGACTCTTCGATTTGCCCTAGAAAATTCTTTAAATGTTCCTACGGTTTATTTATCTCAAAAAATAGGATTAAAAAATATTATAAAATTATTAAACGATGTAGGAATACAAAAATTAAATGAAAAAAATTTAGCCCTTGTTCTAGGAGCTATTGATGCTTCATTATTAGATATTACTTCTTCATATACTACATTTTCAAATGAAGGATATTATATTGTTCCAAGATTTTATTCAGAATCTTACGATTTAAAAAATAATATTTTAAAACAATCTGATATTAAGGAAAAATTGGTATCTAACAATGATTCTATATTTATCTTAAACACCATGTTACAGGGAGTTTTAACAAGGGGAACAGGGAAAAGCTCTCAAAATATGGGTTTTCATTTGCAGTTTGGTGGAAAAACAGGGACATCTAATGATTCAAGAGATAATTGGTTCATTGGTTTTAATCCTCAATATGTGACAGGAGTTTGGGTCGGATTAGACAACAACAAAACTATGTCCGTCACAGGTGCACAAACTGCACTTCCTTTATGGGTACATTATACCAATTGTATTTCAAAATATATTAAAAACAAAACTTTTGAACAACCTCAAAACATTGAACGTGTTCTTATTGATAAAACTAATTTAAAAAAATGCGATAACTCCATTATAGAAAATGAAGACAATACTAATATAACGTATGCACAAAATGATATTTGCTATGAAGAGTTTTTTATAAAAAATAAAATCGAGAGAAACACAAAAAATAATAAAAACAATATTAAAAATATAGCTAAAGAAAGAAATTTTTTTGACAGATTTTAAAGAAATTTAGACACGTAAAAAATGCAAAAAAACTTTATTCACCTTTATTTTGAACGTTATATAAAGATGAAATATCCCCTAATTTGCGTCCAAGTAGTTTTATTAAATTTAAAGTCTTTTTTATATCTTGAATTTTTTCTTTGCTTGGAAAATAATTATTTCTATAAACATCCTTAATTGTATCTTCACACTTTACATATTTCTTAATTTGATTAGCATTAAAATCATTAAATTTATCAATAAATCCAAGTTTTAAATTATATTTAAGTTGTTTATCATAATTACTATCAAGCCAATCCTTCCAAAAATATTTTAATTCCTGACAACTAATATCATCATTTTTAACTGATCTTAATATTTCTAACTCCAAAATCGTATCCAAAATAAATACACATGGCCCTTGTTTTTGGGAACAAAATAAATAT
>CAZHFA010000191.1:0-2904 GCA_964531865.1 uncultured Bdellovibrionales bacterium | reverse complement strand
CAAAATTATCCTCTTCTTTGATGCCACCGTGGTTTTTTTGGGTGGTCTCAATTTCCGCGACATCGATGGTATCATCTATGGCATGATGATCTCCTATCTCTTCTCGCAAGTGGTCGACCAACTTATGTACGGCATTAATGCCGGAAAAATGGCGCTCATCGTCACCGACCATGGCCAAGCAGTATGCGATATCATCGACACGGTGTCCAGCCGGGGCTCCACGATTTTGCACGGCACCGGTGGCTACAGCGAAGCCGACAAGCAAGTGGTGATGGTGGCTTGCAACAACAAAGAAATGTTTGTCATTGAAAAAGCGGTCAAGCAAGTGGACCCCAAGGCTTTTACGATTATTTTAGAATCCAACGAAGTCATTGGCGAGGGCTTTAACCCCTTGCGCTTGGCCTCGGGGAACTAATGCCCCTATAAGAACTTTGTGGCAAAACCATTTGCAAACCAGATATTTTTCGTGCTCACCGGCCGAAAAGTATCTGTTTTTTTTGTGATGTGACAGAAGACGACCTTGACAGGGTTAGCGAAGAGGATTATAATATACTCATATGGCGATATGTGAATATGAGTATACAAACAGAAAGGGGCGTCTGGCATGGACCAAATTCTCAATACATTTAAAATTCTCTCCGACGAAACCCGCTTGCGGATGTTGGTGCTGTTATTGAAAGATGAACTCTGTGTTTGTGAGCTGGGCGGTATTTTAGATGTGCCACAGCCAAGGGTTTCACGTAACCTGGCGAAGCTGAAAGATTTGAACATCGTCAGCGATCAACGTAAAGACCGCTTTATTTTTTACTCATACGTTTGCCGCGAACCGTTGCTTACCGAAATTTTGCAGAGCATTCATGCCCACTTGCAGGATTATCCCCTATTGGCAGCGGATGTTGCGAAATTAGCCGATAAAGAGCGCTTTTTACCACAAAATTGCATGACCTGCACCACAAAGGAGTAAGAAAAAATGTTTATATTTGAATGGCTCAATAATCAGTTGCTGAAAATGGAATGGCTGTTTGTCTTAGTTCAAAAACTGGTGGAGGGCGTGTTCGGCTTATCCATCCAAGACCGACTTGGTGGTAGTATTCATTTCTTTATTTATGATGTAATCAAGATTTTCATCTTACTTTCGGTTTTAATTTTCAGTGTCTCTTATATTCAAAGTTTCTTCCCGCCAGAGCGCACACGAAAAATTCTGGGACGGTTTAACGGAATCTCTGCAAACATTTTAGGTGCATTGTTAGGAACGATTACTCCGTTTTGCTCATGCTCCAGCATTCCACTGTTTATTGGTTTTACCAATGCCGGGTTGCCCATAGGAGTCACGTTCTCCTTTCTGATTTCTTCTCCCTTGGTGGATTTGGCTTCCGTACTGTTGCTGGCCAGCATTTTTAACTGGCGCATTGCCATTGCTTATGTGGTGGTCGGTTTGGTTTTGGCCGTCATTGGCGGAACCGTGATTAGCAAACTGAAAATGGAAGAATATGTGGAACCCTTTGTCTTCAGTAATAAGATGATGGAAATGGAACAAGAAGAACTCACCTTGAAAGACCGTATACAGTTTGGTAAAGATCAGGTCATGGATATTATTCATAAAGTGTGGCTCTATGTGCTCATTGGGGTGGGCATTGGCGCGGCGATACACAATTACATACCCGAATCCATCATCTCTGCCGTGCTCGGTCAAGATAAATGGTATTCTGTGGTCCTGGCAACTTTTGTGGGTGTGCCCATGTATGCCGATATTTTTGGCACCTTGCCTATTGCAGAGGCTTTAGTTGTCAAAGGAGTGGGCTTAGGAACAGCACTTTCCTTTATGATGGCTGTCACAGCACTCTCCATGCCTTCCTTAATTTTGTTGAAAAAGGTAGTGAAAACACGATTATTGGTTACCTTTACCGGAATCGTTACCGTTGGTATCTTAATCATTGGCTACACATTCAACGCGTTTGGGCATTTATTTCTTTAGGTTTACAGCAACTTCAGTTGCGTAACACATAGATATGTAAGGAGGAGTATTCAAATGATTATTAAAGTATTAGGAACCGGTTGCGCGAAGTGCAAAAGTTTAGAAGCCAATGCTCGTCAAGCCGTGGCCGAAATGGGTATCACTGCCGAAGTCGTCAAGGTGCAAGATATGAAAGATATTATGGCCTTTGGTGTATTACGTACCCCTGCTCTGGTTGTGGACGAAAAAGTGGTTGTCTATGGCAAAGTACCAACCGTAGAAGAAGTGAAAGCATTTCTAAAGTAAGATTGCATTGGTTCGATCTCGCGAATGTGTTACGACATTTCGTCAAAAGAAGCAGCAGAATGATCTCTATTCTGTTGCTTCTTCCTTTTACTGACCCAATGAAGGGAAACATATGTTTTCTACCGAACTCATCTTCTACTATGGTAAGGGGTGAGGATATGAGTCGCATTGGTATCATCATTAAGGAATTAAGACAAATCAAAAACCTGTCCAGAACAGAACTAGCAGAGGGAATCTGCACGGAGAAGTATATCTATCTCATTGAAAAAGGCGAACGTACTCCTTCATCGGAGCTGTTGATCTTGCTGGGCAGACGTTTAGGAGAAGATTTATTGGCTCAATTTAAGTTTTCCAACTGCGATGATCCGGTTACCATATCGAAAATGCAATACGAGTTGAGTAAGCAAATCCGGCAAGGGGAGTATGAGCAGGGGTTTTTGCTGACGCAAGAAGCCGAGCGATATTCCGATAACACCAAAGTTCCTTGGAAGCACATGCTCAAGGCCAATCGTATTTTGTGCCAAATGCAACGAAGCAAAGAGTATGAGCAGGCCATCGCCGAAGCAGAACAAGCCCTTGCCAGCATGGAAAAGCGATTTAATGTGGGGTTTTGCGGTTTGTTTTATCGCCTGATTCAGTTATAT
>CAZHFA010000190.1:0-2916 GCA_964531865.1 uncultured Bdellovibrionales bacterium | reverse complement strand
GTAAAAAAATAATCTACATTTATTATTTTAAATGCATAATTGCAATTTAAAAATCTAATAAAAATAATAATGAGCAAGAGAATAACCACATCAAAATAAAACATAAGAAAAAAAATAAAAAAAATGATTCTCTTTTTTGTTCTGTCTTTAAAATCATACATTATTTTGCGTAACGAGAAATTATGGTTGCCCTAAAAGGGCGAAGTTAATATTTTTGCACACCAAATGTTCCCGCTCTGAAAGAGCCGGATGATATAGCCTAGGGTTTGCATCTCTAAAAGAGATGCTACCCTAGGTTACATACATATTCTACACGCCATTTGCAGGCTGAAAGTCTGCGACAACACAATACATAAATTTAAATTCTAAATACTGAATGTGAAAAATGCATATTTTTTTACTTTGCCCTTTTAGGGCAACTAAAAAAATAATTGTATCTTAATAAAATAGCTTATTTTTACACTCTTTATATAAATTAGTTCATACCATTTCTTAAAATTCTTATATAAATGCTAAATGAAAAATACAAATTATTCGATAATAAGAGAAAGGCTTTTACACTCTTCATATAAATTAGTTCATACCATTTCTTAAAATTCTTATATAAATACTAAATAAAAAATACAAATTATTCGATAATAAGAGTATGAAGAAAAATCTTACAATTCAAGGACAGGATTTTGCCCTAGCATTTTTTGTACTTTCTATTACAGCAATGCTTGTAATGCCACTTCCTACAAGTTTACTTGATTTCTTATTAGTTATAAATATTTCATTTTCATTGCTTCTTTTGCTTGCAGGACTTTATATGCCAAACGCTTTGGCATTATTATCTTTTCCATCATTATTGCTTTTAACAACGCTTTTTAGATTAGGATTAAATGTTGCATCAACTCGTTTGATTTTAAGCCAAGGAAATGCAGGTCATGTAATAGAAGCGTTTGGAACTTTTTTAGTAAGGGGCGAAGTTGCAATCGGCGTAATTATATTTTTAATTATTACGATTGTGAACTTTATAGTTATTGCGAGAGGTTCTAGTCGTGTTTCTGAAGTTGCCGCAAGGTTTGCCCTTGATTCACTTCCAGGAAAACAGATGGCAATTGATTCTGATTTAAGGGCAGGATTAGTCGACCCAATGGAAGCTAGAAAAAGAAGAGATGATTTAAGAAAAGAATCTCAACTTTATGGAGCAATGGATGGTGCTATGCGTTTTATTCAAGGAGATGCAATAGCAGGTTTTTTCATAATTATCACTAACATCGTTGGCGGAATGTATCTTGGAATAAAATCTGGAATGTCTGTGAGTGAGGCAATAGAAACATATACAATTTTAACAGTTGGAGATGGTCTTGTTAGTCAAATTCCATCACTTTTAATCTCTATATGTGCCGGAATAGTTGTAACGCGTGTAAGTTCTGGGGAGAATATAACTCTTGGAAAAGAACTTGCCGTACAACTTTTTAAAAGCCCTAGCATCGTCGCTTTAACTGGAGCAGTACTTATATTTTTTGCAATTCTTCCAGGGCTTCCTGCTATTCCTTTTTTTGTTGTTGGTGTGTCCTGTCTGATGTTAAGTTTTTATATAAACAAAAAAAAGAAGAAAAAAGCAGATGTTGATTTTTTACCTATTTCTGCATTAAAAGCAAATAAAGAACTTCTTGATGATGATTCAAGTTCAAATGGTGATTATTTATTTCAAATTTTTATAGATAGAAATTTTGGAAATTATATAAATGAAAATTCATTAAAAATTTTAAATAAAACTGAATTATATAAAAAATCTTTTTTTAATATGACAGGATTTAACTTCCCAAGTTTTAAATTTACTGTTAAAAAAGAAGTGGAGAATGATAGTTTTTTTATTTATAAAGAGGGAGTAAAGATATTAGGTTCTAGTTTTTCAAATGAAAGTTTATTTGTAGATATTGAAAAGTCTATGCTTCCTATTTTAGGAATCTCTGTTTTAAAAGATGATATGCATCCTATTTGGGGAAATAAAGTATATAGTGTAAAGAAGACGCCATATATTTATTCTTTAAAGGATGAAGTAAATCTTAAAACGTATGATAAAGTTGATTGGATATTTCTTCAATTAGTATCTTTTTGTATAAATAATCCAAATGAGTTTATAGGTATTTCAAATATAATAGAGCTTTTAAAAAACATGGATAAAGATTATCCTGAACTTGTGAGGGATTTATTAAAAATTCCGCAAGTAAGTACTGCAAAAATTTTTGAGGTATATCTTGAATTGATAAGAGAAGAGGTTTTTTATTTGAAACATAAAACTATATTAGAAAATATTGTTTCGTATTTTAATAGTTATAATGTAAGTGCTGATAGTGACTTTGATGTTTATAATATTGTTTCATTTATAAGACAAAATAAAAAAATTCATATTACATCAGATTTAATCGAAGGGGATAATAGGATAAAGTTATGTAGTCTATCTGATGAATTGCAAAATGTTTTTGAAGAAATGATTCCCCAATTATACGAAGGGGATGTTAATTTAGATATGCAAGATTTTGATACAATAAAGAATAATATGTTAAATATGATGAAGCCTTTTGTAGAAAGAGGAATTACTAGTTTTTCAATAGTTACACCTAAAGATTTACTTGCGGTCGTGGCTAGTATTCTAAAAAAATTAAAAATTAAAATTAGTGTTATCAGCTTTGAAGAGTTAAATTCAAATTTAAAAATTGAACATATAGGTACTTGGAGAAAATAACATGGCGATGAATGAATTAAAATCTTTAGGAGATATACATGATTTTTTCCAGCTGGAATCAAAAATTTTTACTTCCAACAATACGGATGTTTTTAATGCAATACAAAAGGAAACTGGGAGAAAAGTTTTTCTTGCAGTTTTAAAAAAAGGGTTTTCTTTTACTAACGATGCTGATGAAATCT
>CAZHFA010000189.1:0-2921 GCA_964531865.1 uncultured Bdellovibrionales bacterium | reverse complement strand
AAAGAAAGCAAAAAACAAAGTGAAAGAAGCTTCAAGTTTTGCTTTAACAGTCGTCATCTTGGCTGTTATTTTACTGATTGTATTCTAAAAAAATAAGTTTTTTACCCCCTTCTCTCCCCCATTTTTTAATTTATCAAAAAATTAAATATCAAATATATCAACGTTTCTACTTTGTATTATCAATTGTGAATATCATTTAAAAGTTATATTTTTTTGTTTTAAAAATGCTTGACCAAACGTAAACATTTTTTATTAACATAATAAAATTTTTTAGGAGATAACAATGTCAAAATTTAAAAATATAACATCACGTTTTCTTTTTAAGAAAACAAACATATTCATTTTGTTTTTTTTGTATTTTTCCAATTAATCTTTTTGCATTTCCTTATGATGGATTTGTAGAAAAGGTAGATGCAACAAGAGATGCAACTTTTGTAATAAATTCACAAAAAAAATTATCTTTTTTGTATCATGATTATGATAAAAATACATACAAAACAGATATTCAGATGACAGGAAAAATACAAGATGTATCCGCTTCATGGGGAACACAATGTATTATTATGGAAAACAAAGATTTATATTGTTGGGGACGTAATACCAATGGACAACTAGGAATCGGTACATCTGGAGATAATCAATATAGAGAAGAGCCAACTCTTGTTAATTCAATACACAATGTAAAACAAGTTGCAACCTCTGATAATCATACTTGTGCAGTGACAGAAGAAAATAAACTCTATTGTTGGGGAGCTAATTATTTGGGTCAATTAGGACTTGGGACAAATGAATATAAAAAAACAACTCCAACACTTGTTAATTTAGAATCAGTTAAAAGTGTAGCTGTCGGGGGTCATCATACATGTGCAGTAACAACAGATGGTGTAGCTTATTGTTGGGGAGAAAACGAATATGGAGAAATAGGTTCCAATCAATGTGTCGGTGATTATGACGATTGTATTATAAATTCACCTACAATGGTTCCAAGCATTACTAATGTAAAAAAGATAACTGCTGGAGCGTACCATACATGTGCCTTAACAGAATTAGGGGATGTTTATTGTTGGGGAAGTAACGAATATGGAGAAATCGGAGTTGGAAGTAACGAAAGTAAAATTTCTGAAATATCGCTTAAATAATATAAAAGATATTGATGCCGGTTCTCGTCATACATGTGTTATAGACAGTACTGATAATATTTCTTGCTGGGGTTCTAATGACTATGGACAATTAGGGGATGGAACTCTTGAACAAAAAAATGTTCCAATATCAGTTCAAGGGTTAACTACTGTTGATACCTTGTCTCTTGGAGATACCACAACTTGCGTAACAACAAATGGAAAGCTTTATTGTTGGGGAAGTAATGAATATGGAGAACTTGGATTTCTAGGAGATAATCCTGAAGTCACTACTCCTGTAGAAATTTACAATGGAAAAGAAATAAGCGTTGTATATCCCAAAACTGTTTTAGATGATCCAGTAATCAGCAGACTTGGTGCAAAAAAAGTTCAAGTTACTATGCAAAATTTTGATAAAGCTTCATTAGTACAAAATGCTACAAAAGCAAATGCAAATTTTAGTTATGAAGTAAAGATAAAGAAAATAAAAAGATTAGGGAAAGATAAAAAAGATATAAATTATCGATTAAATCATTTTGTTTTTAAAAATGTGAACAAAAATACTGTTACTTTTAAAAAATTGGATAAAGGAAACTATCTAGTTAAATACCGAATTATTATAAAAAAAGGTAAAAAAACAAAATATACTGCATGGAGTAAAAAAGCTACTGTAAGCACGGTAGTAATGGAATAAAAATATAAAAAAATGTCTTTTCATTGATGAAAAAAAATCATTACAACAAAGACATTTTTTTTATAGAGCTTCATAAGGCTAGTGGAAAAAAAACATTCCCCTAGCCTATTTTAAAATTTTAATAAATGATAATTTTTCTTTCCACTTCTTAATATAATAAAATTAGAAAATTTTGTTTTTATGTCTGAAATTTTAATATTTATATTTTCTATCTTTTCATTGTTTATATAAGCACCACCATTTTGAATAAGTCTTTTAACTTCTCCTTTTGATGAACTTAATTTTGAATTAACAAAAAAATCTAATACAGTAAATTTTTCTATTTCATCTTTATTTATTGTTGATGATGGCACATCTGAAAAAATATCAATTAAATCTTTTTCATTTAGTCCGTCAATAGATCCTCCAAATAAAACATCTGCAGATTTCTTTGCAAGTTTTGTTGCTTCTTCACCATGAACAATATTTACAACACTATCTGCAAGTGCTTTTTGAGCTTCCCTTTTTTCTGGATTTTCTTTTAATGATTTTTCTAAAAATTCAATTTCTTCCTTTGTTAAGAAAGTTAGAAATTTTAACATTTTTATAACTACTGAATCTTCCATATTTAAAAGATATTGATGAAGCTTATATGGGGATAAATAGTTTTCATCTATCCATATTGCACCATTTACACTTTTCCCAAGCTTTTTTCCTTGAGCATCTGTTAAAAGCGGAATTGTCAAAGCATTGACACTTTTTCCAAGTCTTCTTCGTATGAACTCAATTCCTGACGTAATATTTCCCCACTGATCAGAACCTCCGACTTGAAGAACGCAATTTTTCTCAGTATATAAGTGAAAAAAATCATAAGCTTGAATTAGCATATAAGAAAATTCAGCATAAGAGATTCCAATTGTATCTAATCTTTTTTTTACGGTATCCTTTGAAAGCATATAGCCAACAGGAAAATATTTTCCAATATCTCTTAAGAAATCTAAAACATTAATATCTTTAAACCAATCATAATTATTTACAAAATCGACATCTATATTTAGCCTATTATAAATCTCTGTAAGTTTTCTTTTTTGAGATGCTACATTGAAATCTACTTGTTCTCGTGCCAATAA
>CAZHFA010000188.1:228-2922 GCA_964531865.1 uncultured Bdellovibrionales bacterium | reverse complement strand
GAAGCAATCAACATGTCATCAACACAAAGGATAAAAATCAACATCGCACTAGTTGACTCGCATGACTATGCAATGGAGGTCAACGTATATGAACATAACTAACAGAAAATTTGTCTATCCTGTTCTGAGCGACGATAAAGACGATTATATCGCATCTCGGTTTAATGTTAAATTTGAAAACTCGATGGACAGCGTTAACAGCTTAAAGCTGACCTTCGAAATTTCTATGACCTGCCCAGAACTGGAGAAAATGATTATAAACGGACAAGCTGAGTATGTAATTCATCTCGAGTGTTCGACAACAGCGTATCGTGAGATTTTACGATCCATTTCAAAGCACATCGAACATGTTATTCCTATTGGCAGATTGAATGGGTCTCTGGATATTGTAGCATTTGTGATTTTGAATAAAAAAGTCTCGTCTTTTTCATGTAATGATTGGGTCGCCGATTATTCTGGTATAAGCTTCAGCTTATCTCGAGGATCAATTCTGGCGTACCAGAACCTTCCTGGCCTAGATATTACAAAGGATTATGAAGTCTTTACTAATGCCGATTCCATTTTTTCAGTCTACAAGAGAATTACTGATATGGATAAGCCTGCGGAAATTAATCTTGAATCCGCAAAAATTAGAATTGGCCTTGGCACAAAAGATTATGATGTGTATTCGATTTATTCCTCTAAGACAGAATTACAATCACTATTTCATTCTATGTTGATCCTTCCAGTTCTTGTTTTCGTATTTGAAGAACTGAAACAGGACAACGGGCAAGAAGTATATCACAACAAAGAATGGTTTATAGCGTTAGAGAAGGCATATGCGAAACGAGGACTAGTCTTTATGAATGAGGTGTTGAATACGGAGAAAACATCATATCAGCTTGCTCAGGAAGCCATGGAGTATCCTATCAGTAAGGCGTTTGGCCAAATTCCTGTGCTCTTCAACTCGGAAGAGGAGGACTTGTAAATGAGATTGTACATTATGAAAGGATCAATACGAAGATGCTATCAAGAAAATGGCAGAGAAGATACGCGCAGGTAATGTCCCCGGTGTAAGTGATCCTCAAAAGGCAGAATCATTATTGAAGTCAGGCAGTGTAACTTACGCACAAGCCAAAAATATCACCAAGGCCGGCAATATCGACTCATTGAAGTTCGATATAATTGAACAAAGCGTCGTCTCAACCTGCGCGCTAGGCATCTCATTTGTCATTTCTTTTGCAAGCTGTAAATGGAATGGTATGGACACCAAACAAGCATTGCGATTGTCGAGCATCAATGCAGCAACAAGCGGCGCGTTTACAATGTGCGCTGGAATACTAACACGCCAATTTCTCAGAACACAGCTGGGACGTAATCTCGCGGCATGCTCAACAAAAAGCGCCAAAACTATAGTAAATCAGATTTATAAAACGGATTTGGGAAAAAAAGCCATTAATAATCTAGCTTCTGCAATCGCCGGAAAAGGATTGACTGGAGCCGCTGCAAAAAACGTAGTGACCAAACTCGCAAGATCAACTTGGCCTGTTACGATATGTATGACAACGCTCACTGCGATGCCGGATCTGTACCGAGCTGCGATTGCAAGAAATATTTCTTGGCAGCAATTCTTAAAAAACTTAAGTGTAAACATCGTCGGAGCCGTCGGCGGTATTGCCGGCGCGTCTGCTGGCGCTGCATTAGGTGCTGCTATCGGATGCAAAATCTCCCCCAAAGCAGGAACGGCAATCGGGGGGGCTGTTGGGGGTTTTGTGGGTGGAATGGCCGGTGGAATTGGGTCAAGCAAATTTGCATCATATGTTACAGACCGGATATGTGAGGATGATTCAGTACAAATGCATCGCATTATCCAAGAAATAGTCCCGCGTTTATCCAGCGAATATCTCATTTCAGAGGATGAGTTTTTGCAGATTCAAGTTGAGATACAGTCCTTAACTAATATTAAATGGCTTCGAAAAATGTATTTCTCTGGTGTCAAGGGAACGAGAACTGGTGAAGCAACAATATTCAGGGCAGAATTCGCTTACGGAGAGCTCTCCCCAATATTTGAACAAGTAGCTGCAAAACGGGCTCCAATCTCAGTTCCAACTGACAAAGAAATTATTCATGAATTCCGGTGGATTAGTTTTAGATTATTAGTCGAATCATTTATAAATAGTTTCGCCCGATTTTTGGGTATAAGTCGCAATATGCTAGAACTTGACTAAGAAAGAAAAATTTCCTGTACTATATTGATCAGAAGTTTGCTAGTCTAGTAAAAATCTAAATTGCCATCGCAAATAAATTGCATTGGGGGAGTGATATCATGAAGTTAAAGGATAAATTTGAGCAAATCAGCAATAACGCAAAGCTTAGAAAGCTAGAGAGAGCAAAGCTTTGTAATGAGCGAGAAGTCGAGGAAACGCGAAAAGCGCAACAAAAAGTGATGACGGAGATACAATCCATCGAGGATGAAAAGCAAAGATTGCTTGGATTAGATGATAAAGCCTTAATGGTTGAACTAGTTTTCGCCGTGAGAGGATTCTATTCGGATTTTCAGGAGCTAAATAAACAATGCTCCGATCTTCACGAAATGGTCGAAGATTTTGGAGGTCGCATTACTTCTATAGAATCTGATATTGAGCGTTTAAAATTTGCACAAAACGATAGCAACTGAGCCTATATCAAAAGGCATACCAATCGAAATGGAGAAGC
>CAZHFA010000188.1:0-218 GCA_964531865.1 uncultured Bdellovibrionales bacterium | reverse complement strand
ACCACAAATGTACTAAATGAGAAACTCAAACCTACTACCTGATGTTTATTTGATGTTTGTTGCCATCAATAATGGCTAATAATGGTTCATGATCGTCAAAAGCACATCTCGAATTATCCGCGAAGATCGGCTATTATCTTCAATAATCATCGAATAATCTTGACGATATTTTGCATTAGTACGCACTCATAACCCGGAGGTCGTTGGTTCAAGTCCAT
>CAZHFA010000187.1:0-2932 GCA_964531865.1 uncultured Bdellovibrionales bacterium | reverse complement strand
ATTATTTTAGCATTAAGTTTTTCTTTAGGAATTGGACTTTTCTTTGGAGTATACCCAGCTTTAAAAGCAGCAAAATTAAAACCAATTGTAGCTTTAAGATACGAATAAATTTGAAAGACAATAAATTTAATAAAACAAGCCATCACTAATCTAAATTTAATAAAAATAAAAAGTATATAAAAAAAATGACCACCATCAAAATTTTCTTTTAATATCGGCTTATTGTCTTGTTGACAGCTTTTTTAATCTCGAGTATTTTAAAGTTGCACTTTAAAATACTCGATGGTTATTAAAATATTAAAATTAGGAGCGTAGTAATGTATAAAAAAAGAACAATTGAAAAAGCAATTACACGTGTTAATAAAAGTTTTCCTGTAATTTTAATAACAGGGCCAAGGCAAGTGGGAAAAACAACTGTTTTTCAAAAATGCATGAAAAATTCAAAAAGAAAATATATTTCTCTTGATAACATAGCTGAACGAGCATTGGCAAAAACAAATCCCAATCTTTTTTTAGATAGACATGAAGCCCCGTTATTGATAGATGAAGTACAATATGCTCCAGAATTATTTTCCGCCATAAAAGAACGAGTCGACAACGAACAGAAAGCTGGAATGTATTGGTTAACTGGTTCACAACAATTTCATTTAATGAAAAACATATCTGAAAGTCTTGCTGGCCGTGTAGCAATTTTAGATTTACAAGGTTTTTCACAAGATGAAAAATTTAAGAATCCTGATGTTCCCCCCTTTTTGCCCACGACGAAATATTTAAAAGAAAAAGAAAAAACTACTTCTTCTAAATCGCTAACAGATATATATAAAATAATCTGGAGAGGTTCTTTTCCAAAAATATGTACATCAAAAGCTATTGATTGGAATGATTATTATTCGTCTTATACAAGAACTTATATTGAGCGAGATATTCGAGATCTTGCGATGATTTCTAATGAAATGCAATTTTTAAAATTTTTAACGACCTTAGCTGCAAGAACAAGCCAAATATTGATATATTCTGATATTGCTAGAGATCTTGGAATTAGCGTACCTACGGTAAAATCTTGGATTTCTCTACTTCAAACTTCAGGATTAATTTACTTACTTTATCCATATGCTAACAACATCTCTAATCGA
Source organism: uncultured Bdellovibrionales bacterium (assembly GCA_964531865.1). GTDB lineage: Bacteria > Bdellovibrionota_C > UBA2361 > UBA2361 > CAKMMH01 > CAZHFA01. The sequence continues at coordinate 1,799 of CAZHFA010000187.1, read as the reverse complement.
TTAACAAAGCAACCAAAGCTTTATTTTTTAGATACAGGACTTGTCTGTTATTTAACTGGTTGGACAAGTTGGAATGTTTTAGAAAAGGGAGCTATGAATGGTGCAATTTTAGAAACCTATGTTGTATCGGAAATTTTAAAATCGTACCTACATAATGGAAGGAAGCCTTATATATATTTTTATAGAGATATCGACAAGAAAGAAATTGATATTATTTTAGAAGAAAATAATATTCTTTATCCAATAGAAATAATGAAAAAGTCTTCCCCAACTATTGATGATATAAAAGCTTTCGATATGTTAAAAAAATTAAAAAAAGAAATAGGACTTGGAGCTGTCATTTGTTTTTCAAAAACATATTTACCGATAACAAAAGATGTTTATTGTATTCCAGTTGAATATTTGTAATAACCTTTTTGGGGGAGGAAGGCACCTCCTTTTTAAAATTTATTTTTTTTTGGGGGAGGAAGGCACCTCCTTTTTAAAATTTATTTTTTATCCTTTTTGCTTAATTTATAAAATTTCTTCGTATTGTTTTGCAAGTTGGTATTTTTTTTTCTTCCCTTCTCCGACTGAAATCAAAAATTTTTCATTGACCCAATTTAATGCAAGTTGCCTTCCCGATCTTGCTGAAAATTCAAAAAATTCTGCGATATCCTTAGAAGTGATAAATTTTTGTTGTTCAAATAATTCCATAATCTTTCTTTGTTTAGAATCTAACTCCCTTAATACATTTACCACATTTTTCTTTGTTGTATATTTTAAAGCTTTTTTATAAACGGATCTAAATTCGACTAACATCCCCCAAATAAAATATTCAATCCACTTTGTAATATCACTTTTTGCACGCCCCATATAATAATTATGGCTTTCCCCTATAGTCATTGCCTCATAATATCCCTGCAAATCTTGTGCATAATATTCTTCAAGTGAATAAATACCATTTAAATCATATCCGTTTTTATGCAATATCAAAGTTGTTAAAAGACGTGCCGTTCTGCCATTACCATCATAATAAGGGTGTATTGTGACAAACTGATAATGAGCAATTCCTGCCTTTATTGGAATTGGAATTTGATTTGAAGTGTTTATCCATTTTAAAAGCTCTTTCATTAAACATACAACATCTTTTGATTCTGGTGGCATATAAACAATATTTTTTGAATTAGAGTCCTTAATAACATTTTGTCCATCTCTATATTCTGTTGGTTTAACTTTAGTATTTCCACTTCCTTGTACTAAGGCATGTAATATTTTTATGTCGTTTTCTGATATATATTTTTTTTGCTTAGAAATTTTCTCTACATAATCAAGAGCTACGTAATAACCTTTTATTTCTCTTTCATCTCTTTTTTTATTTGTGATAGATGTATTTTCTAGAATAATTTGTGATACTTCTTTTTGAGATAATTTATTTCCTTCAATTTGTGTTGAATAATGAACCATCGAAAGTTTAGCAGTTTTTCTTAAAGACCCTAACAATTTAGGATTTATCATCACTCCCTTCATTCCCTCTTTTATCCTTTCGATCTCAATTAAGTTATTGGTAATTTCATTTGTTATAATATAATTAGGGTTAAAATTTGCCATAAAACTCCTTATCAATTCCACAATCCTGCCACAATTTCGCCATAATCTTGCCATAATCCTGCCACTATGACAATACTTTTTTTGAAAGGCACCTCCTTTTTTGAATTCATAAATTTCTTTTTAAAAAAGCTATTTTCATTTACCACCAATTTTAGTTGCCCTGAAAGGGCGAAGTTAATATCTTTGCATGCCAAATGTCCCCGCTCTGA
>CAZHFA010000186.1:0-2992 GCA_964531865.1 uncultured Bdellovibrionales bacterium | reverse complement strand
TTTTGAACCGTTATATGTCATTCCAGATTCTAAAAAAAAGAAAGTAGCTGAGTTAAAAAAACTTGTAAAAAACGTTGATAATTTATTACTCGCAACCGATGAAGACCGCGAAGGAGAGTCTATAAGTTGGCATTTATTAAATGTTTTAAAACCAAAACTTCCAGTAAAAAGATTAGTTTTTCATGAAATCACTAAAAAAGCTATTGAAGAATCTTTAAATAATGCACGGGAGATTGATGATGATTTAGTTAAAGCACAAGAAACGAGACGTTTTATAGATAGGCTTTTTGGTTATTCAATTTCTCCACTTCTTTGGAAAAAAATGATGCCTCGTCTTAGTGCTGGACGTGTGCAAAGCGTTGCCATAAGGCTTTTAGTTGAGCGAGAAAGAGAACGGATAAATTTTAAATCTGCAGAATTTTGGGATTTAAAGGGAATGTTTAAAAAAGAAAATGACTCCAATGGTTTTGAAGCAGATTTATACTCATTGGATAGTAAAAAAATAGCATCAAGTAAAGATTTTGATGCTTCAACGGGGAAACTTAATAAAGATGAAGTAATTCTTTTAGATGAAAAATCAGCAAATGATTTAAGAAATAAATTAAAAAATGAATTAGTGACGGTGTCTTCGATTGTAAGAAAAGATTATGTAACTAAACCATATGCTCCATTTGTTACATCAAGTCTACAACAAGAAGCAAACAGGAAGCTTCGTTTTTCGGCTAAACGAACAATGCAAATAGCGCAAACTTTATATGAAAATGGTTTTATTACATACATGAGAACAGATTCTACAGTTCTTTCAGAAGAAGCATTAAATGCTTGTAAAACATTAATAAGAGATGAGTTTGGCGAGGAATATTTATCTTTATCTACAAGAATATATAAAACTCAAGTTAAAAATGCTCAAGAGGCTCATGAAGCAATTAGACCTGCTGGAAATAAATTTACATCACCCGAAGAGGTAAAAGCAAAGCTAGGTATTGAAGCTTACAAACTATACGAACTCATTTGGAAAAGGACATTAGCCTCTCAAATGAAAGACTCGACAGGCATTCGTGTAAATGTAGATTTAAAGTGTGGAAACGCAATTTTTAAAGCTTCTGGAAAAACAATTACATTTGCTGGATATTTAAGAGCATATGTTGAAGGGGCAGATGATCCACAAGCGGAAATAGCAGATCAAGAAAAAGTATTACCACAGATGAGAGAGGGAGAAAACTTGCAAATAAAAGAGTTACAAGCCCTTTCTCACGAAACACAAGCGCCTAATAGATATACAGAGGGAAGTTTAATAAAAGAGTTAGAAACACGAGGAATTGGTAGGCCAAGTACTTGGGCTACAGTTGTAGATATTGTGCTTTCTAGAACTTATGCTTTTAAAAAGGGAACTGCACTTGTTCCAACATTTTTGGCAATGGCCGTTACATCTTTAATGGAACATGATTTTTCTGAGTTAGTTGATTATAAATTTACGGCTAATTTAGAAGATGATCTAGATGCCATTGCTCGGGGTGAAAAAGATAATATTTTATATTTAAAAAATTTTTATTTTGGAAATGGCCATACAGGATTAGAGGTACTTGTACAAAATGGAGAAAAAAATATTGATCCAAGGGTAGTTTGTGGTATCACAATTTGTGATGATAAAGACAAAAAAATTGAGGTAAGAATTGGTCGTTTTGGCCCATTTTTAACAAATGGAGAGACAACATCCGCCCTTCCTGACATGATGTGTCCTGATGAGCTAACTAAAGAAAGGGCAATTGAATTATTAGAAATAGCTAAACAAGGTCCAAAATCATTAGGTGTTGGAGAGAATGGAAAAAATATTTATGTAAAAGTTGGTCGTTTTGGTCCTTATGTGCAACTTGGTGAAAATAATGAAGAACCCAAAATGGCTTCGTTACTTTCCGGAATGAAACCAGAAGATATCTCTTTAACTACAGCATTAAAATTATTAGAACTTCCAAAAATTTTAGGTATTTTTCCAGATAATAATGAAAACATTATGGTAGCTAATGGTAAATTTGGTCCTTATATTCAAGCTGGAAAAGAAACTAGAAGTTTAACGAATATTTCACCAATTGAAATAACATTAAATGAAGCTATTAGTATTTTAAGAGAACCGAAAGCTAAAGGTAGAAGGGCTTCTGTAGCTACAGCAAAGGAAATTGGAAAAGATCCTGTATCTGAGGAAATGATATTGTTAAAATCTGGGCGTTTTGGGCCATATGTAACAAATGGAAAAATAAATGCTGCAATTCCTAGAGGACAAAATATTGATGATATAAAATTAGAAGATGCAATAAATCTTTTACAAATAAGAGCTACTAAACTTGCAAGTCAAGAAAATGGTGAAGTCGAAATAAAAAATAAAAAATCTTCTAAAGAAACAGTAAAGGTAAAAAAAATAAAAAAAGAGACTGTGAAAAAAACTAAAACTAAAAAGAAAGCGAGTAAAAATCTAGCGGTTAAAAAATCTATTCCTAAAAAAGAAGTATCAAAAAATACGATAAAGAGTAAATCAAAAAAATAAAAAAGATTAGAAATATAAAAAAAGATGCTTTGCCTTATAAAATCTTATAAAGTAAAGCGATCTTTTTGTTTTACAAAACCTTTAAATTCTTCGGTTGAAAGAATTCCAAAACTGCTCTTATCCTAGCTTTAGATTGCTTATTTATGAGAACATTAAGGACTAACTCATTTTTCTTTGTATCAAGAGTTGCTATGCCGATAATTTTAGATTGTAAGAATGCTTTAACCTTTGTAATAATTGCATCATCTAGGTCAAAGTAAAATATTAATAGAATACCGTTCTCATATTTATGTTCATCAATATAAGAATTAATTGTATTTGCTATACCTTCCAAATCAGATTTTGCGTCTAATATTGGCTCCCATTTTATGGTAAAAACCTTATGCGCCGGACAAAAATTAAGGGTCTTGACTAGTTCTTTTTGGTAAAATAGGCTAAAAAGATATGAAATAC
>CAZHFA010000185.1:0-3023 GCA_964531865.1 uncultured Bdellovibrionales bacterium | reverse complement strand
CGGTCTCGTTTTTTCTGCTTTATTAAAAGCTCCAACTAAAGCATTAGGAGAATCTAAAATATCAAAAAGACTTGAAACTCTAAATCCTGCTTCTTTCACATACTGCATAAGTTCAAAATGAGTTGATGCAATATTTACTTCATCCTCTAAATATAAACCATAAGCCATAAACATAAGAGGTCTTTTAGCTGTTATTGCGGGGTCTAACACTCTTAACGTTCCAGCCGCTGCATTTCTTGGATTAGCAAAAGGAGTCTCACCATTTTTTATTCTTTCTTCATTTATCGCAAAAAATTCTTTTTTAAAAAATATTACTTCACCTCTTACTTCAACTTCTTTAAGTTCTCCTAATTTTCCACGTAATCTTAAAGGAATTGATTTTATAGTTTTTGCATTAAGTGTTACATCTTCCCCTATTTGCCCATTTCCTCTTGTCGCAGCACGCGTAAAAATACCATTTTCATAATAAATACTTAATGCAAGTCCATCAAACTTATACTCTGCTGTAATTTTTAATTTATCTTCAGCAAAATTACTTTCTTTTTTTAAAAACCTAAGAGTTCTCCAATAGAACTCTCTAAGTTCTCCTTCATTCATAGCATTATCTAAAGATAGCATTGGTGATTTATGTTCTATCTGATTTAAAGTTTTTTTCGTAGCACCTGCCCCAACTCTTTGTGTCGGAGAATCTGGGCGAAAATAAAAATTTTTATTTTCAAGATTTTGAAGCGCTCTATAAAGAAGATCATATTCCCTATCGCTGATAATTGGATCATCCAAAACATAATATCTATACGAATAATCATTTAGTTTTTCTACTAACTCATCAATTTTTTTTATTTCTAACATAATAAAATCTTTATAAAACTTTAACTTTCTCCTTTAAAATACATTTTTTATTTTATTATACAACGACAAGATTAACTAGTAAGTTTTTAAAATTCTTTAAATCTTTAGAATCACTTTTTTAAAAAACAATGAATACCTTAAGTGTGTTTAGAGGAGATTTTACAAAAAGGTATAATAATGGATAACAAAGATTTTACAAAAAATTTATTATGTCTAAAATTGCAACTTGATGTGCTTTTTGAGACTGTAGGAAAGCAAGATTGTCTTGATTTTTTAGATCTTATTTCTATGTTTTCTACACCTGAAAAAGAAATTTTATTTAAGAAAATAAATAATACTTTAGAAAAATTATTAAATGAAACTAAAAGAAAAAAATCATTTGAAGATATAAAAAATGAGCAATTCGAAAATGATTTATATGAAAGTTTAAAAGCAGAGTTTGATAATATTGCTATAAATCTAGAAGATACTCAAAATGAATCTTCACGATTTAAAATTATAAACGGCGGAAAAAGCATTTCAAAAAAGAAAGTCATAAAATTTCATAAGTTTGGATAAACATATATAAGAAAAAAAATTAAATATTATACTTCATCTAATATTTTTCTAGCTAAAGTTTTTGAAATTCCACAAACCTTACTTATTTCATCTTCATTTGATTTTTTTATATTTGCTACACTTTTAAAATATGAAAGCAATTGATGTTTTCTCTCTTCACCAATTCCGATGATGTTATCTAACGAAGAAGAAATAACTCTTTTTTCTCTTCTTTCCCTATGAAATCCTATTACATTATCATGTGCTGCATCCCTTATCCTTTGCATAAAAAAACTAAGTTCATCATTCATTGAAAGTTCTATTGGCTCATTTTCACCTTCTAAAAAAACCCTTTCTGGCTTTAAATGAGATGTCCTAAATTTCGCAATTGAAACTACATCTAAAGATAATCCTAATTTATCTCTCGCCTCTAATGCCTTATTTAACTGTTTGTCACCACCATCTATTACAATCAAATCCGGTAAATTATTTTCCTTTATTCCTCTTTCAAGTCTTCTGTATACCACTTCATAAATAGACTCAAAATCATTTTGAGTTTTTTCATTTAAAATATATTTTTTATATAATTTTTTTTGTGGAATTCCTTCGATGAAAACTACTAACCCTCCAACAATATCAGAAGATTGTAAGTTTGAAATATCTATACACTCAACTACCTTAGGATATTTTTTTAATTTAAATTTTATTTTTAAATTTCTTGCAATATTTCTATATGTTTCATCACTTTCAAAAAAATCGCTGTATGCTTTTTTAGCGTTTAATAGCGCAAGATTTACAATCCTAAATTTATCCCCTTTTTTTGGCACAGTGATTTCTGGCATAATATTAAAAATATTTTTTAATGATTTTTTTAAAAGATTATAATCTTTTAAATCAACATTAAGAATAATTTCACTTGGAAGGCTTGATATATTTTCATAATAATCAATTATCACTTCTTCTACTAATTCATCATCATCTAAAAAAGCATTTTCGATTTTAAAAGTCTTACTATCAATAAGCTTTGTACCTTCCTCTTTCATTACACAAAGACTTAAAAAATTATTATCCCTATAGAATGCAAAAAAATCTTTTGATTCGCCTCTATGCGATTTTAAATGAACATTATTTTGATAATCTTCTAAAATTTTTATTTTATCTCTAACCCGTGCAGAATTTTCAAAAAGAAGCTTAGAAGAATATTCTGCCATCTTTTCTTTTAATTCATTTAACACGATTGAAACTTTTCCCTCTAAAATCTGTATTGCTTGATTAAGATATTCTCTATACTCTTCTTTTGTTATAAAATTTTTACATGGTGCCAAACATCTTTTAATTTGATACTCAAGACAAGGACGTACTCTATTTAAAAAACTTACATCGCTACATGTTCTTAAAGGGACCAATTCTTTTATAAGTTCTAAAATTTCTTTTAATTTTCCAGATTGAGAAAAAGGGCCAAAATAAAGGGATCCATCATCTTTTATTTTTCTTACGCACTCTATTTTAGGAAAATCTTTATTTATATCAATTTTAACGCTTAAATAAGCTTTATCATCTTTTAATAAAATATTATATTTTGGTTTATATTTTCTTATAAGTTCTCTTTCTAGAAGCAAAGCTTCTTCTTCACTTCC
>CAZHFA010000184.1:0-3042 GCA_964531865.1 uncultured Bdellovibrionales bacterium | reverse complement strand
ATCTTCCTTTACCACATGAACCTTATCTGTTATATGTTCTTGACACCAAAAATTATCAAAAAATTCTTGTGGATTTACAGGATATCCATCAACTCTTATTTCTAGCAAATATTCTGAATCTAATACAGAAATTCCACTATTTCCCCTCTTTAATAATGGTTGAGATACCTCGACAGTATCACCTGATTTTACTAATGGCTCTCCTGCCATTGCATAGATAGCCACTACACTTCCCCCGTGAGATATTGCAACGACATTTCCGTATGATTTCATTTTTTTTACAAAAACAACTACACCATCTGAAATAGCATTAACTGTGTCATCATCACCCGTCAAGGCAAGAGTCATTCCTGTCTCTCTTTTTGTCGCTATTGTATTTTCTTTATATGTATATTTTATTGATGAGCCAAAGTTTTTAAGTACAGTACCCTTTTGCATAACAAAAGGAACATTTAATGGAAGTTTAAAAATCGTATCATGTAATGCCATAAAAATTTGTTCTGATTCATTTTTGAAATCTACTTCCAATATATTTTTTAAAAATACATTAGTTGAAATGTTAGAACTTTTAGATAATCTTTTTTCAAGAGTATTTATAAAATATTGAGAAATAGTTGATGAATAATCATTTATATTTCTCTTTATTTTTTTATTATAAAAAGTTTTCTCAACTTTATTTCCTACGCCATCTTGAGCTATAACTACGGGTTTTAAATCTTTGTCATCATCAGAATAAATTGAATAAAAAGTAGCATAAATTGAATTATCTTTTATTTTTTTATCTAATAAAAATGCTGGAAATCCTTGAAAAAATCTTCCTGCTACCTCCACACCATGTTTTGATAAATTATCATCCATGGCTTGATAAATAACTAATTGTACCCCATTTAATAATAGATTATGTTGACTAGTAATAATTTTTAGTGATGGCATTCTTAAATCTATATTAAGAATGACTTCTTTTTCAGAAGTATTACTCCAAAAACTTTTATCAAAAGCCTTGATTTCTAATGTTGCAACGCCTTCTGTTAATTTTAACTCTTTAAAATCTAACACAATATTAAGCTGCGTTTTCTTTATTCCCTTTAAATCCTCAGTCTTTAATGTTACATAACGATTTTTTTGGTGTAACTTAACTGTTACGGCATCCAATCCAGCCTCCATATCTTCTAATTCTATACTTAATGTTTTAGGATTAGAGCCAATACCAATAAAATCATTTAATATGGTAATATTAGGAGCGTTTTTTTCAAAAAACTTATTATATATAGCCCCATGATTATATTCCTTTATCACAAATAAGAGGGCAATTAAAATTATAATAAGCAACACAAAAAACAAAAATAAATATTTTATTGATTTTGTAATCAATGTCATTTTCAAAATCCTAAAAATAAAACAAAAAAAACGTCATTCTGGAAAATAGTTTTCAGCTACTTCCCTAAAATTTTCTTTTAAAAACTTCTTTAATTTTCCCTTTACTTCATTTTCTATTTGACGAACTCTTTCTTTACTAATTTTTAACACTAATGAAAGCTCCTCTAAAGTCGCCTTTTCAGGTCTTAGCATCCGCTCTGAAAACACTACTTTCTCCTTTTCATTTAATATTTGTTTAAACTGATTAAAGCTCTCAGCTATTAAATCATTAAACTGCTTTTGTGCCAATATTTCTTCTGCTGTTTTTTCTTTTGATGGAATAACATTAGAATATTTTTCCTCAGAATCATCAGCAACTGGAGCATCCAAACTTAAATCCCCAAGATATAATCTTTTATCCATTTCAATCACATCTTGTTCTTTGACATTTAATTTTTCTGCTAACAATTTTGTAGATGGATAAAAACCATCTTTTTCTAGCTTATCTTTTTCTTTTTGTAAATTAAAAAAAAGCTTTCTTTGTGCTTGTGTTGTGCCTATTTTTACAAGACGAATATTGGCCATGATATATCTTATAATATATGCCTTTATCCATAAAACTGCATACGATGGTAATCTTGTTCCTTTTGCTGGATCAAAATTTTTTACAGCTTCCATTAACCCAATATTTCCTTCTTGTATAAGATCTAATAAGTTTCTTGCCATATTTGAATAACTTTTAGCTATCTTAACAACGAGCCAAAGATTACTTGATATCAATTTGTATGCCGCAGAAATATCATTATCTTCTCTATAAGCTTTTATAAGTTTTTTTTCTTCTTCTGGCGTTAATTTTTGATATTGTTTGATTTTATTAAGGTATGCCCTTAAAGCATCATATGTAATTAGTTCTGTTTTGGGAACTGCAGGTAAATTCTTAGAAAAACTTTTAGGAAGATACTCTTCCCTATCTTTAGTCGCAGGTAAGATTTCAACATTCTGATTTTTAAAAACTATGTACTTATCATTTGTTCTCATAAATAAGCAGTTTACCAATTTTTTCTTATAAATTCCATGTATCACAATGTTATTTAAAGATTTTCCATAGAAATGTCGAAACCCTAGATGAAGTAATGGTTTTCTATATTTAAAAATTAAAGGATTTAGTGTGGCATCAAGGCTTAGTGAGCTACTTATAAAAAATGGTTTAATTTCAGAACAAGATTTAACGGACTGGATAAATGAATCTTCGTCTTCTGATGATTTTTTAGGTACTCATTTTATATCAAAAGGTATTTTATCAGAAGTAAAATACCTAGAGCTTTTAAGCTCGCAATTTGATACAGAAATTATCAATTTGGAAGATGTAAGTTTTGATGATTCAATTTTAGAGCTTATTCCATATAATATTTCAAAAAAATATGGAATTTTACCAATTGAAAAAGATTTAAGGACTTTAACTGTTGCGATGATTGACCCCTCAAATATTGCAGCTTTAAATGATATTAAATTTATTACAGGATTAAATATCAATATAAAACTTGCATCTCCTACAAAAATGAAAGAGATACAAGAAAAACTTTTTGATAAAAAAATTTCCTACGACAGCATTATTGATGATTTAGAAGAACAAAATATTGAATTTATTAAAAATGATGAAGAAATTAATCTTTCAGAATTAGAAAA
>CAZHFA010000183.1:0-3125 GCA_964531865.1 uncultured Bdellovibrionales bacterium | reverse complement strand
TGACGCTATATTTATCAATTATTGTTCCTAAATTTAATTCTTGCAGTTCATACTTTTCTTCATCATCAATATATCCCTCTGCTAATAAAAATTGTTTTCCATAACTTGCGAGCGTCCTATGAGCAAATGAATTGTTTGTTTCTTTTTCATCGATATTTCCAGATGTGGTAAACGAGACTCTGTTTTCAAGAGAAAGTTTGTTTATAGGATTTCCAATCATCCTATTTAATGCTAACTGTGTTTGAGTTAAATTTTCCTTCTCAACATTAATAATTAACTTAAATGCATTTGTATCTAAAGTTATATCTCCAATCCCTTTTACCTGCCTGTAATTTGGAATTTTTCCTTTTAAGAGCGGAAGTATTTTTGAAGGTGCCTTTACACCTAACAATTGATCTGTTAAATCTTTTGGTTCTGGAATCACAAACCATTTATCAGTATAATTTACCAAAATCAATCCAAGAGCTTGATCTGCTAAATATAAATCAAATAACGTCGTATCGTAATTGGTTATTGTATCATCTGTAAGTTGTAAGAATTTATCGTAATCTTCGGTATTATCTTTATTAAGCCACCAAGGAAGAGACTCTTCTTTTTTTACAGTTTTTTGCTTTATCTTTTTTGGTGCTTCCCACCAATTTTGCTTTTCATTATGAGCATTGATAAGTAAAATATTTTCTGTTTGAGGAGATATTTCCCACCAATCTTTTTTGATATCACTTTCTTTTGTCTTTAATTCAATTTCTGAATTTAATTTAATTTTACCTTTATTTGTATCTTTATCTTTTTTTTTATCTTTAGCTATGTCATTCCACCATGGAATGTTAGGTTCTTTTTTGTCTTCTATAGTTGGGGTATAAGTGTTTGTGCTTATACTTGTATTTGGAAAAGTTTTTAATGTGGTTGATTGTAATGTTTTCGCATTTTCTTTTACTAATGGTACTAATAAATTTATTTTTATTTGTTTGCTACTTTTTACAATGATATTTTGATTTGATTCTAAATAAAAAATAAGTGTGAGGGCTCCAATAAAAAGTAATAAACTAAAAATCCAAGTTGTTAATGTTAATTTTAATTTCATTAATTATTTTAAAATCTTAATTTATTTTAATTTTTTCAAATTCATTTCCTGTCTTTTTTATGAACTCAAAAGAATCATCATCGTTTACATTTAACTTTAATTCTGAAGCATGCGGTATTCTTACATCTGAAACTGTTTTACAATTTAATTTTTTACAAGTCTTTGCATGTAAAATATAAACACTTCTGTTTCCTAAATTTTTAAATGTAATTAGATTATTATTTCTATAGAATTTGAAATTATCATTTATTACTAATGGGTCTGAAACAACATTTATCACAAAGTCTTCAGCGTTTGATTTTTTTGTAAAATCTTTATCAACGGGAGTTAGAAAAATTTGATACTGGCTTTCAACTTTGGACATTGTAGGTAAATAAATAACTCTAAATGTGGAATTTTCATTTGGTGAAATAATTAATTTTTTTGGCGTAATTATAATTTCTTTTGTATCTTGAAGTGTGGGAAGTTCAAAATCATTGTTTGTTATCTTTTTTATAGTTGCAGATAAATAAATTGGGGATTTCTCTGAGTTTTTTATGCTTATATTTTTTATTGGTTTTTGAGATTTTTCAAAATATAAAGACATATCACTTACTGAAAATTTTGAAATACTTTCTGAAGATGCAAATAAATTAGGCAAAACACAAGGGAAAAAAAATATTAGAAAAAAAACTCCAATGATTAAAAATTTATTAACCATAAACAAAGCCTTATAAAAAAACGCAATAAAACAACTTTAGTATAATGTTTTTTGACGTTTTTTTAAATACTATAAATAGTTTTAATAAATGATTTTTTGTTGAGTTTTATAAGATAAGTAGTGGGGGAAATTCTTAGATGAAAGATAAAAAAAGAGGCTTTTTAAAAAAGCCTCTTTAAAATTATTGCTTATATTTTTTTCAAGAAAAAACTAATCACAATCATTAGCAAATCTTGGTATAGAATTAAGAAGAGTTAATTTTTTAGCCAAGATATTTGCGTTATCGTTTAAAAGTTTTTGTCTTGTTTGTGCAGAAATATTTCTTTGTCTTACAGTTCTTCCAACCATACGACGAAGTTTCTTTAATCGTACTTCTGTTAAGTTAAGCATTTCACTGTTATCAACAAGAGGACAAAAATCATCATTATCACAAGTTACCATTATATCTGGAAGCTTAGCCACTTGGTTTTTTATAATGGTATTTATTTTATCCCCTCTATTTAATCTTCTATCTACTGAAGCTTCCATGTCTCTTATTAGAGGGTATGGATTATCTTCTTTTAGTAGAAGCTCGGATTGCTTTTCATTCATGGTGATAAATTCATTTCCATTAAGGGAAATTTTAACTCCCTCAATATTGGTTTCTGTGCAACTTACTTCTGTACAAGGAGTGCTCTTTTTTGTCATCATTATAGCGTTTCCATTAACAGTCCAAGTAACAGAGTCTGTAAAGTCTATATTAAATGAATTGTCGATTAATCCACTTATAAATGTTTCTGGTTGTTCTCCATCTAATGATTTAGGGGATACTTCATTTTCAGATCCAACAGGGATTTCAATTTCAAATGAATTTTTATTGTTGTATCCAAAATGAGCTTTATATGAACCGTCTTCATTTCTATCAATGCATTGAGCGTAAGGTTCAATCTTAGAACATCGCGTTGAAGAAGAAGAAGCTGTTACTGACTTTGTATCTTCATAATTGGTTTTTAATTTCCATGTAGTAGTTTGATTGTCATCAAAAGTTATACTAAACGCACCTTTTATTTCTCCACTTTCAAAGTCACTTGACTGTCCCATATCTTCAGTAAGTCCATTTATGGAGTTTACTTTATTATTTTTTTCATCATTAGAGCCGGCAGCAACTGTAATTACAGTACCATTTGGATTTTCATAACCAAAGTATGCTGTAATTGTTCCATTTCCATTATTTGTAATACAGTTTAATAATGGAATAATGGCTTTAGTATCATCAACACATGTATTTTCAACACATACTTTTCCTTCATCTTGGCATGGATTATTTTCATCACATTCTGACTTGCAATATCCATTTGAACAGAT
>CAZHFA010000182.1:1186-3170 GCA_964531865.1 uncultured Bdellovibrionales bacterium | reverse complement strand
ATCTTAGAAAAAATATTATTTTTATTCATTTTTATTTATTTTATCTAGAAAAAATTACGATAATACATTATCTTATTTTGTATTTTATAAAAAGAGGATTTTATGGATTTTGATACGACTCCTGCTAAAGTAGCTGGGTATTTTTATAATGCTGATAAAGAGGCATTATTATCAGACATGAATGAGTTTGTTACTCCTGTTATTCAAAAATGTAATAGGCCGTTAGCATTTATAGTTCCACATGCAGGACATCAATATAGTGGAGAAATATCTGGAAAAGCATATTCCATTTTGCAAAATTTTAAGAATGAATTTGACACAGTTGTTTTAATTGGACCTGCACACCATGTTCTTGTAAATGAGCCTGCTATCTTAAATAAAGATTATCTAATGCCTTTTGGAAAAGTAGAAAGAAACAAAAGTGTTATAGAGACATTAGTAAATGAAAAATTAGCAATTATAAATGATGATGCACATAACGAAGAGCATTGTCTTGAAGTCCAGCTTCCATTTTTACAATATATTAAACCACAATTTAAAGTGGTAAATATTCTAATTGGCCCTTATGACTTAGAGCCTGTTGTAAAATTAATTGATAGGATTTTTAAATTGGAGCGAACACTTGTTATTATTAGTTCTGATTTAAGCCATTTTAATACATACTCTATGGCAAAAGAAATAGATTATGCAACATTAAAGAAAATTGTAGATTTAAATGATTCTGAAATTCAGGATGATGACGCTTGTGGAGCAATGGCAATTAGAGCACTTATTAAAGTTGCAAAAAAGAATTTTTTAAATTGCGAACTTTTAGGATACTGTAATTCTGGTGATAAAACTGCAAATAAATTAAAAGTGGTAGGATATGGAAGCTTTGGATTTTTTAACTCCTAAGTTAAATAACGAAGAAAAAAGATTTTTATTAAATTTGTCTAAAGAGACTATAGATGCATTTGTAAATGGAAAAAACCTTTCTCTTTTTAATAAATCTGAACTTAGCGAAGCTCTTATTAGTGATGGGGCAAGTTTTGTTACATTAAAATTAAATGGAAATTTAAGAGGATGCATTGGTAGTGTTATTCCAACAAGACCGTTATACGTGGATGTAATGCAAAACTCCATAAATGCATCTTCCAAAGATCCAAGATTTAATCCTCTAACAAAAACAGAAGTGGAAAAAATAAAAATTTCTATTTCTGTATTAAGCAAAAATATTGAAATTCAATACAGCAATTTAAATGATCTCTTTTCTAAAATTGTTCCATTTGAAGATGGCCTTATTTTAGAAAATGGAAAGTACTCAGGTTTATTTTTGCCATCTGTCTGGGAAGAACTTCCTGATACATCTTTATTCCTATCAAACCTTTGCCTAAAATCAGGGTTTAATCCTTCTTCTTGGCACAACAATATTCGAGTTTATAGGTTTAGAGTACTATATATTTCATAGTTTTTTACTACAATTTTTGGAGAATAAATATTTTTTTGAAGTTCTATAGAAAAATTTTCATGTTCTTTTATTTTTCCTTGAGTTAAAAGAAAAATCCAGTTTTTAAATTCCTTCCATCCATCATCAGAAAAATTAAAATTAAGTAAACAAGTTTGAAAAGAATTTGTGCTAAAATTTACATAGCAACTAGATGACAATTTTAAAAGATTACTATCAAACTTTAAATCATCAATATATAAAATTTTTTCTTTAAACTTATAATTTAAAAATATCTCTTTTATTTCAATAGAAGGAATTTTTATGTCAATTGGTAACATTGATATTTCTTTAGATAATTTTATGGGTTCTTTAATCTTAAAATTTTTTAAATTTGCATCTCCGCTTAAATAATGGATATTATTATTTTCGTCAAAGGCAAAGTTAAAGCCATTAAGATTAAATATTCCTCCTTCTATTGGGAACATTTGAAGTAATGGATACCTAGAAATATTTAAATCTTTTATAAATAAATCTCCCCTTATCATACGAGATCTAACG
>CAZHFA010000182.1:0-1176 GCA_964531865.1 uncultured Bdellovibrionales bacterium | reverse complement strand
GCTTTTCCAAAATGTCGAGTTTAAAATACCATCATAAAGTTCTCCACTACTTTTTACTTTTAATCCCAAAGCTAAAAGATTTTTTAATAATAAACTACTTGAAAATTTATCAAATACGACATAAAAGGGAAATTTTTTATGTGTAATTCTTAAGTTTTTAAAGACAATTTCTGCAGGAAAAGAAAAATTTAAATTTTCAAAAGAAATAAAAAAATTAGATTTTTGATTTATCTTCTTTATGCCATACGTAATAAAATCGTTTGAAAAAAAAACTATAAATAAAAAAAAGCAACCACAACTTATTAATGATATTAATAAAAATTTTTTCATTTTACATTCCATAATATTTAAATAAAAATCCCATCACATACGGTCTTGCATTTTGGACATAATCCTTTACTAATTAGTAACTTATTTTCTATGACTCTTAAACCATCTCTTATAATTAATGGTTCTTTACATTTAGGACAATACGTTGTTTGAGAATCTTTACAAAAAACATTTCCAACATAAACATATTTTAATCCCATATCAATAGCTAAACTTCTAGCCATATTTAATGTGTTAACACTTGTTGTAGGTTTATCTTGCATTTTATATGCAGGATAAAATGCTGAAAAATGAAGGGGAACGTTGTCACCTAAATTATTTAAAATCCACGCAATCATTTTTTTTATTTCTTCCAAAGAATCATTTTCATTTGGAATTATAAGGTTTGTAAGCTCGAGCCAAGTATCTTTCTTTTTTGCTACATACAAAATAGTCTCTAAAACTTTTTCTAATTTTATCTTACAAAAATTCTTGTAAAAATTTTTATTAAACGATTTTAAATCTATATTAACAGCATCTATATATTTATAAAATTCCTCTCTTGGTTCTTTATTTATATAGCCTGCACTTACAGCCACTGTTTTTATATTGTATTTTTTACATGCTTTTGCAATATCTACAAGATACTCTATAAAGACAGTTGGTTCATTATATGTAAAAGCAATTAAGGAAATATCATTATCTTTTGCAAAAAATACAATTTCTTCTGGTGATGTATATTTTACTTCTTCTAATTTTAAGGGATGACTTAAAAAATCATTTTGACAAAACATACAATGAAGATTGCATCCAAATGTACCAAAAGATAATACCTTACTGCTTGGAAAAAAATGATATAATGGCTTC
>CAZHFA010000181.1:0-3239 GCA_964531865.1 uncultured Bdellovibrionales bacterium | reverse complement strand
AAATAATATAACACGAAAAACTAAGTGGTGCGGGCGAAATTTAGTTGTATTTTAATTTAATCCAACCCAAAAATTAGCTAAACTTCTTTGCTCGCTTGAAACAATATTTCTTGTATACCAATAATAATTTCTATCATCTGAGTTTGAATCATGTTTTATCGGATAAGGATACATCACGTTTTCTCTAGTGTTTTTTAATTGTTCACAACGATGTTTTTCAACACATTTTTCAGAATTTAATCCGTCAGACCAAACAACAGTATTCGAAGAAAACTCTACAGAATTTCTAAGCCCTAAGTAATGAAAAATTTCATGACTAATAGAATCTGAAAAAAGCCTTATTTCATCGCCTTCATCTGTTTCTTTTTCTTCATCATCAACATCATCATATCCATCACCATTAAATTCACCATCATCCCCTACAGCGTTAGATATGCTAAAAGCAATTGCAGATTTTTTGCACGGTAAAACCGCTCCGGGAACCGAAGCACTTAAGCCACTTTGTCCTTTGTATGGTTGAAAATCTTTTATACTTGATCCAATAAAAAGATTTATTCCTGCTGGAAGTTTATTGGAAACATTTTCATATACCGCATCCCCTGTTTGAGGATTTGGTAAAATTGAAGTTAAAGATGGATACGATATATAATTCATACTTGGCTTTATTCCTGATTTTTTTAAGGTAGGAATTGTATAATCGGTTATAGCTTTTTTTACAGCAGTTATTATTTCGCTGCTATTTGCCACGGAACCTGCAAATATAACATTTATATTGATGACCCCAATAGATAGATCTGAATCTTCTTTTATTATTAAAATTGTGTTAGCTGAAACGTCTGATTTTTGAGACTCAATTTGGTATGTTATGGTATATGTTCCACTTTCAAGTTCCGTTGAGTTTGGTATAGTTGGAAAATTAAAAACATTAATATTTTTTTGATATGCTTTTCCTTCTGTTAAATATGAACTGTAATACGTATCAGCATTAAATATTATTTCTTGATTAGGAGATGTTAGTTTTACAACCTTTATTGCTTGTCCATCCATAGTCGTTATTAGTTGAAAAGCTTTTGTCCCACTTGATATTGGAAAAGACACAGTATTGATTCCGGTATTAGATGTTGTAGTTTGATATTCTCCAATAACTTGAAATTTAGAATCAGATGCAACAGTGAATGAATCATTACTATTGTCAGAATTCGTACAAGAGGATAAAATAAATATAAACAAGAAAATAATTATTTTCATAAAACGACTCCTAAATTACCTCAAAAACTTATTAAGTTTACTTAAAAATCTTTTTCAAAGCAAAAATCGATTCGATAATTGTCTAGTAAATTTATAAATTACTGTTAAAAATAAGAAAAAAATAGAATATCTAAATATTCCTTGCTATTGCATAATGCAAAATATCATTTTAACATACTTTTTGTTAAAAATTATAAGGATATAAGAATGTTAAAAAAAATTATCATAGTAATTCTTTGCGTTATAGTGCATGTTCACGTTGCTTATGCAGAATACCAGGTTGCAGTTATCGACTTAAATCGTGTGGTGAATTCAATGAGCGAGGCAAAAATAAAACAGCAAGAGCTTGAAAAATTAAGCAAGCAGGCTGAACAAGAATATAAAAAACGTGTGGAAAAAGTAAAAAGTTTGGAAAAACAATATGCTAGTACGAATAAAAAAGAGTTGGGGCTTGCCCTTGAAAAAGAAGTAAGAGGATTAAAATTATTTGTTAATGATTCAAAAGAGAATATTAAAAGAAAATTTAGCGAAACAAATAACGTATTGATAAAAAAAGTTATGGAAATAGTAAAAGATTATGCCGAAGATAATGATATAGATTTAGTGCTTGATAAAAATTCTCTAGTCTTAGGAGTTGTTGTCTTTAGTGAAAATGCAATTGATATAACGGATGCTCTTACAAAATTAGTGAATAAATAATTTTTTTTCTAAATTTTAAAAATTTAAAAAGGTTAAGTATGGTTGATTCTATTGAAAAATATCAAGAAAATGTGGATTTAATACATCTTCCAGATAAGGATGTTTATCTTGTAGGAACTGCACATATTAGCCAACAAAGTGCTGATCTTGCAGGAGATGTCATAAGAGATATTCATCCTGATTCTGTTGCAATAGAATTGTGTGAAAAAAGATATGAATCTTTACAAGATCCTGATAGATGGAAAAAAACAGATATTGTAAAAGTCATAAAAGAAGGAAGGCAATACGTTCTTATTGCTCAGCTTATGCTCGCATCATTTCAAAAAAAATTAGGTGATAAATTAAAAATAAAACCTGGAGCAGAAATGATGAATGCAGCAAAAGTTGCAAATGAGCTTGAAATTCCCATCGTATTGGCTGATAGGGAAATAAAGATTACTTTGAAACGTGTTTGGGCATCGTTGGGGCTTTGGACAATGTTAAAGACATGTTTTTCAATGCTTGGAGGAGTAGCTAAAGATCAAAAAATAGAATCTGAAGATATAGAAAAATTAAAATCTCAAGATGCATTAGAATCTGCTTTAAATGATTTTTCAAAAGAATTTCCAGAAATTAAAGTAAGTTTAATAGATGAAAGAGATAAATATTTGGCAGAAAAAATAAGAACAGCAAGTGGTAAAAAAATAGTTGCTGTAGTCGGGGCTGGACATACTCCAGGAATAAAAAAATATATTTTTCAGAAAACAGATTTAGAACCATTAGAAATTTTACCCCCTCCAAGTAATTTTATAAAATTTTTAAAATATGGAATTCCATCATTGATTGTGTTGATGATAATTGTGGGATTTTTTAAAGCTGATATTTCAAATTCAAAAGATATGATTGTAAGTTGGTTTTTAATAAAAGCATTTTGTTCTGGATTAGGTGCAATAGTTGCTTTAGCACACCCCTTAACTATTTTGGTTTCTGCTTTTTTAGCTCCTTTTACAGCATTAAATCCAACAGTAAGTGTCGGAATCTTCGCTGGCATAACAGAAGCATGGATAAAAAAACCGACAATAGAGGATTTTGAAACAGTTGCTGATGATTTAACTTTTATTAAAGGTTGGTGGAAAAATAGATTAAGTAAAATTTTATTAGTGGCAGCTTTGACAAATTTATTTGGAACTGTCGGAACGTTTTGGGCAGGAGCTGAGGTATTTAAAAAATTTATAAATATTTTTTAGGTGGCACTTGTGGCGATAAATCAAACAATTCGTGGGGACTTCGCCTCCTCAATGTACTAGAGTACA
>CAZHFA010000180.1:0-3259 GCA_964531865.1 uncultured Bdellovibrionales bacterium | reverse complement strand
ATATTTTCATTAAATAAAATTCTAGATCGTAAATTATAAATTACTTGTCGTTGTTTGTTCATTACGTCGTCATATTCTGTGATATGTTTTCTTGCATCAAAATGCATTCTTTCAACTTTTTGTTGAGCTCCTTCTATTGAACGACTTAAAATTCTCCCATCCATTCCAACACCATCTTCCCAGCCAAGACGTTGCATAATCCCTTGAATTTTATCCCCTCCAAAACGTTTCATTAAATCATCTGAAAGAGAAACATAAAATCTACTTATTCCTGGATCTCCTTGACGTCCTGCACGCCCCCTTAATTGATTATCAATTCTTCTTGATTCATGACGTTCAGTACCTAAAATAAAAAGTCCTCCCGCTTCTAAAACATTCTTTTTTTCTTCTTCACACATTTTTTTAAATTCGGCTAAGGTTTGTTGGTATTCAGAAGAGTCTGTATCTTTTTTTCCCAATTTTGCAATAGTTAAAAATTCTGGATTTCCACCAAGCATAATATCAGTTCCACGCCCTGCCATATTTGTAGAAATTGTAACTGCTCCAAATCTTCCAGCTTGTGCTACGATTTCAGCTTCTTTTTCATGATGTTTTGCATTTAAAACATTGTGTGGAATATTTTTCTTTTTTAATTCATTTGATAAAAGTTCACTTTGTTCAATTGTAATTGTACCGACTAAAATTGGCTGTCCCTTTTTGTGAGTTTCTTCAACCTCGTCAACAACAGCTTTATATTTTTCTTCTCTAGATTTTAAAATTACATCACTTTGATCATCTCTAATAAGAGGCATATTAGTTGGAATTGTTACTACATCTAATTTATATATTTCCTTAAATTCTAAAGCTTCCGTATCAGCAGTTCCTGTCATTCCAGAAAGTTTATCATACATACGAAATAAATTTTGAAATGTAATTGATGCTAACGTTTGGTTTTCTCGTCTTACAGGGACTCCTTCTTTTGCTTCAATTGCTTGATGAAGTCCATTTGACCAACGACGTCCCGGCATTAAACGTCCTGTAAATTCATCTACTATTATAATTTCTCCATCTTTTACAACATAATCACTATCTCGTTTCATCGTCACATGTGCTTTTAAAGCATTATTTACATGGAGTACTATTTCTGTATTATTTGGGTCATATAAATTATCTATTCCCAATGCTTCTTCAACTTTTTTTATTCCATCTTCTGTAAGAGTTGGACTTTTTGATTGTAAATCGATTTGATAATCCGCCTCAGCAGTAAGTTTAGGAATGATTTTATTTACACGAATATAAAGATCTGTTGAATCTTCAGCAGGTCCTGAAATAATTAGTGGAGTTCTTGCTTCATCTATCAAAATTGAATCTACTTCATCAACGATTGCATAAAAATGCCCTCTTTGAAGAAGTTCATCTGCACTGTATTTCATATTATCTCTTAAATAGTCAAAACCGAACTCATTATTTTGACCATAAGTTATATCACATCTATAAGCTTCTCTTTTAGCATCTTCATCCATTCCACTATAAACACACCCTACAGAAAGGCCTAAAAATCTATAAACCTTTCCCATCCACTCAGTATCTCTTTTAGCAAGATAATCATTTACAGTTACAACGTGAACTCCTTTTTCAGGAAGAGCGTTTAAATAAGCAGCCAATGTTGCGACCAATGTTTTTCCTTCACCTGTTTTCATTTCTGCGATTGCACCGCTATGAAGAACTGCACCACCTATAAGCTGAACATCAAAATGTCTAAGACCAATAGCTCTAACAGAAGCTTCCCTTACTACAGCAAAAGCCTCTGCTTTTATATCATCTAACGTTTCACCATTTTTTAATCTTTCTTTAAAAAGCCTTGTTTTATCTTTTAATTCTTCATCGCTTAATTTTTTTATTTCAGACTCTAATTCATTTACTCTAGCTACAAGCGGAGCATAAGACTTTATAACTCTATCATTTTTTGTTCCAAAAACTTTTCTTAATATTCCAGACATAACTTTTTAAATACCTCTTAAAAATAGAGAATAGACATCTTTAAGTGTAACAAAAACAACAAAAAGATAAAGAGAGGATTTTAAAAGCAAATTTTAAATTATCATACAATTTTATAACTTGATTTTTATTATTTTTTCATACTACTATTTTTTGTTTAAACTTTTAGAGAGAAATACATATGACTACTATTGATTTTACAAAAATGCATGGAATTGGAAATGATTATGTTTATATCGATTGTACAAAAAATGACATAAAAGATCCTAAAAATTTAGCGATAAAGATAAGTGACAGACATTTTGGAATTGGAAGCGATGGATTAATTTTAATAAGAAACTCAGATGTTGCAGATTTTAAAATGTCGATGTTTAATGCTGACGGATCGGAGGCACAAATGTGTGGAAATGGAATAAGATGCGTTGCAAAATATGTTTATGACAATAAATTAACAAATAAAAACCCCTTAACCATAGAAACTCTTGCTGGTATAAAAACACTTACATTAAAAATAGAAAATGACTTTGTATCATCTATAACAGTAGACATGGGAGCGCCTTTATTTATTGAAAAATCTCTTCCACATATCGAAAATAAAGATAAATTTATCAATCAAACCGTTACAATAGAAAATCAATCTTTTAGTATAAGTGCAGTATCAATGGGCAATCCTCATGCGGTTATATTTGTAAAAGATGTTAAAAATTTTCCGATAGAAAAAACAGGAATAATTGTAGAAAATTGCAAAGAACTTTTTCCGGAAAAAACCAATGTTGAGTTTATAGAAATTGTAGACAATGAAAATTTAAGTATGAGAGTTTGGGAACGAGGTTCAGGAGAGACTTTAGCTTGCGGTACAGGTGCTTGTGCCTCAGCTGTTTGTTCATATTTAAATAATTTTTCAAAACGAAAAGTAACGGTCCATTTACTTGGTGGAGATTTATTTATTGATTGGAATGAAAAAGATAATCATGTTTATTTAACAGGCAGTGCAACAACGGTTTTTACTGGAAAAATAAATACTACTGAATAATTATAAATGCAAAATAGGTAACATACATATTTTAAATTTTATATTTTTTTTGTATTTTGTGAACTTTCAGTCTGCAAAACTAAGTATGAAATTTAATTACCCAAGGTAGTAGCTCTTTCAGAGCAATTAAAATTATCAATAAAAAAAACTTTATAAAAAATAAAATTTTTTAAAATTCTGTTTTTTTTAAGTTGCAATTACGGATGAGAAATCGAAGAATTCGGGGGCTGAGGCGACGAAATTATACTA
>CAZHFA010000179.1:0-3279 GCA_964531865.1 uncultured Bdellovibrionales bacterium | reverse complement strand
AAAAATAATATTTTTTCTAAGATAAACGGGAATGGTGTTCCCCTTATATTTTTGCATGGATGGGGAGTCGATTCTAACCTGTTTAATCAACTCTCAATTTTACTGCAAGATATTAGAGAATGTCATTTAATAGATCTTCCTGGTTTTGGAAACTCTCCAAAACCAGAAGAGGTCTGGGGAACGTTAGATTATGCACAGTGTATCATTAAATATATGGATGAACATGAGATAGAGAAAGCAGATATACTAGGACATTCAGTAGGAGGAAGAATTGCACTTAGAATTGCTTGTCATTATCCTAAAAGGGTTAATTCACTTATCTTAATAGCATCAGCTGGTATAAAATCTAAAAAATTTCGTTTATACAGAATGAAAATTTTTTTAATAAAAAAACTTTCAAAAATTTTTAAAGCCATTGATAAAATAATTGGAAATGATTTTTTTAAAAAAAATTTTGCTCATAAATTTGCATCACAAGATTATAAAAATGCAGGAGAAATGAAAGATATATTCTTAAAAATCGTAAATGAAGATCAAGAAAATGAGTTAAATTTAGTAAAAGCAAAAACATTGTTGATTTGGGGAGATCGTGATGCTGAAACGCCTCCAGACATGGCAGAAACTTTTTTAAAAAAAATAGACGGTTCAAAACTTATCTTGTTAAAAGGAAAAGATCATTTTCCTTTTTTAGGCTCAGGAGCTAATCTTTGTTCTTTTTATATTAAAGAATTTTTAAAACAATAAGAGGTTCATACATGTTTTTTAATTTAGATTCAGTAATTCAAAAGTTAATATTTAATTTTCCTAAGATGTTAGAGGAAGCCCTAAATTGGCTAGTTTTTAGCAGGGAAGGCAATATTTTTTTTATAATTCTTTTTTCGATTTCATGCTTAGCACTGAAACGAACTTTAAGGTATTTGCATTTTTTGCAACAAGATGAATATTCTCCAAAAAGATTTTTTATGTGGTGGATAAAAAATTTAGCGTTTGATAAAAAGTATTTGATAGGATTTATTTGTTTTTTTCTTGTTAGTCATATATCGATGAATCTCTTTTTAATATCTTTACTGATATTTATTTGTTATATTTTTTATCTTGCCTTTACAGAAAATAACCCGTTAAAACAAGCAAAAATAAAATTAAATCTTACATTAAGAGCAAAAAAAATATTTTATCTTTCAATTTTTTTTGAGTGTTTGTTTTTTCTTATTTTGGTAGGATGCGTAGCAATAGGATTAGATGAAGGTTCAACAAAGTTTATGGGTTGGACAAGTGTATTTTTACTTTTCCCATTTGCTATTCTTGTTCAACTTATTCCGTTTATTCTTATGTTTTCTGTAATTTTACTTTCTCCCTTTGAGAAGATGACAAGAAATAAATTTTTAAAAGAAGCAAAAGAAAAGTTTAAAAAACTTTCTCCATATACACTTGCAATAGTTGGAAGTTATGGAAAATCTACTGTTAAAAATATGCTTGGTGATATTTTACAAAGTACTAAAGGTAATGTTTTTTGGCCTAAAGCCGGAATAAATACCGTCATGGGGATTACAAGAGCAATCAGAGAAAAATTAAAATCATCTGATAAATATGCAATTATTGAAATGGGAACTTATAAGAAAGGAAGCATAAAAAATGTTTGTGAATTAACACCTCCAAATGCCGCAATTTTAACAGCAATAAATCATATGCACTTAGAAAGATTTAAAACAAGAGAAAATATATATGAGGCAAAAACAGAAGTTATAACTGCCCTTCCAAAAGATGGAATTCTTGTTTGTAATGCTGATGATGATTTTGTGTTGCGTGCTTATAAAGAAGCAAAAGTAGAACATAAATATTTATATGGTTTAAATAAAAATATAAATATAAAACTTGATGCTTATTTAGCTGATATTTCTTATTCAGAAAATGGTTCTACTGCTAAAATTTATTGGGAAAATAAGGAGTATGAATTAAAAACAAAAATTATTGGAAGAGGGGGGCTTTCAAGTTTACTTGCATGTTTTACAATGGCTTGTGCATTAGGAGATGATCCTAAATTTGTTTTGGCAGTTATCCAAAATATTGAACCACTTTCAAATAGATTAGTTCTTAAAAAATATCCGAACAATTTAATTTATTTAGAAGATGGATATAACTCTAATCCTGTAGGATTTGATTCTGCACTAGATGTCCTTAAAAATTTAGATGTAAAAAGAAGAATTGTAATGACTCCTGGAATTATTGAGCTTGGAAAAGAGCAGTTTGAAGAAAATTATAAAATTGCAAAAAAAATTTCTAAATTTTGTGATATGGTATTTTTTGTTGGAGAAGAAAATAAATTGTCATTTAAAAAAGCTTTCGATGAAGAAAATTTTAAAAATGTAGCTTATGTCGAAAATAGGGACAAAGTTTTTGAGTTGCTATCAACTTTTCAAAATGCTGGTGATGCCATACTTATTGAAAATGATCTTCCAGATTGGTATGAAAGTGATATGAAATTTTAATAGATTTTATAATTATATATTTTTTTATGTATTATGTTAAAATGTATTTTTTAAATAGGGGAGTTTATATTTATGGATAAAAAAAATATTGCAGTTTTATTTGGTGGACGTAGCTGTGAACATGAGATTTCAATAATTACCGGTTTGCAACTAATCGAGTTTTTAGACACAACAAAATTTAACCCAATTCCTGTATACGTTGCACGCGATGGTCATTGGTATACTGGAGAAAGACTTTTAAAAAGAGAAATTTATAAAGATTTTGAAAATAAAAAAAATACTTTTAATGAAGTTGTTTTATACCCTTTTTTAGGGGAAAGAGGTCTTACTGTAATAAAGAAATGTTGTATTTTTGGTGAAAAATTTATTCCTATTGATGTATTTTTCCCTGCTTTTCATGGTGAGTTTGGAGAAGATGGATGTATTCAAGGGTTATTTGAACTTGCAGGAGTACCATATACTGGCTCCCAACTATTAGCCTCTGCAATCTCTATGAGTAAAAATACTGCAAAAATGATTGCATCCTTATGTGACGTTCCTGTGCTAGATAGTGTTAATGTTTATAAAGAAGATATACTTAAAAATGGAATTGAATCTGCTAAAAAAGATGTTTTAACAAAACTTAAATACCCAGTTTTCATAAAACCTAATAATTTGGGATCATCTGTAGGGGTATCAAAAGCTATGAATGATGAAGAGTTATTTGCAGGTCTTGCAAAAGTTTTTGTTCGTGATAAGGAAGCAATTGTTGAGCCTTTCTTAGATAATATGTTTGAAATAAATATTTCCATTC
>CAZHFA010000178.1:0-3297 GCA_964531865.1 uncultured Bdellovibrionales bacterium | reverse complement strand
CTAATATTGACAATTCTATAGAATCAAAATTTTTATTTTCATCTTTTGATTTTTTTAAAGCTTCTTTTTTTATTTCAAAAATAAAATTTAATCCATATCTATAAATATCTTGTAAATTAACAATTGGATATATCTCATTACTAATTATTACATTAGACTCTAAAAGTTTTTCTAATCCTATATTTAAAACTCCCTTTACACATTCATTTAATTTAGAAATATTCTCGAAATTATTAAAAGAATTATCATAAAAAACTACACAAGCATTTAAAATTCTAGTTAATTCAGATAATGCCATTTGAGAATCTTTTATACCATTTATAAAAGATGTTAAAGGCTCTAATACATCAGTATTAATTTTCAAAGGCAAAATATTTTCACTAACTTCATACTTATAAAATTTTTTATTTTTTATTTTTTCAATAATTTTTTCTTTACTTAAAGGTTGATTTAATTCAACACATTCTTCAAACTCAGGAATTCCTTCACTTGCTAATCTTTTATTTTTTTCTTCATATGCTTGCTCTTCTAGTTCTGTTGGGGTTGATATCGTTTGAATAGAAGTTATTTGATAAAAAAGCTCCACACTTGTTTCAAAAATTAACGCCAAAAGTCGTTTTAACAGAAAATCTTTTTCTTCATCCCCTGTACTTACATTTAACCAAGTATAACCCTTATCTGGTGTATAAAAATCACCATTTGGTGGTAAATCTGTTGGTTCTTCTTGAGAATAAACAGTTACATATTTTCCAATTAAAAATGCAATTAATTTTAAATCGCTAGATTGCAAAATCTTTTTTAATAAATCTAAAGCCCCATCATCATCAGTCAATGAAAGCCAAATAAAAAAGTTGTCCTCATTAAAAATATCTTTCTCCCAACAATCAAAATCTAAAAAAAGCCTTCTTTGGGTCACAGATGCAATATTTATTAAATCCACAGAAGATGATATTCCATTATAACAAATAGTCATATAAAGATTTTGTGCAGGAATGGTCCTTACAATCTCTTCTGGAATATCCGAATTAAAGATAGCTTTTGCTAAATTTTTAGGAGAAATATCTAAAATATTTTGTTTTAATGTGTGAAGTTCATCAGTCATTTTTATTTGATTTTTTTATTATCGATCTTATTTGTTTTTATTTTCAGTATTTGTATTTTTATTTTCTGTATTTTCTTTGTCGTTTTGATTTGATGTCTTCTTTGTTTTAGCTGGGGCGTAAGTTATATAAATGCTATTCCCTTGCATCTTAGATTGATCATCAATAACAGAAATATCACTTAAGGCTTCAGTAATTTCATTTAACTTCTCTACCCCAAGGTTTACATACATAGCTTCTCGTCCTTTAAAACGCATACTAAATTTTACCTTATCTCCATCTTCTAAGAAATTTCTTGCCTGTTTTAGTTTTGTTTGAAGATCTCCCTTATCTGTCCTGTATCGTATTCGTAATTCTTTTGTTTCTGATTCTACACGCTTCTTTTTAGCTGCCATTTCTTTTTTTTGTTCACGATACTTAAATTTTCCATAATCCATTATTTTACAGACAGGCGGCTTTGCATTTGGAGCTACTTCTACAAGATCTAAACCTTGCTCTTCTGCTATTTTTCGTGCTTCAATTGTCGGAACAACTCCCAATTGCTCTCCGTTATCACCAATAAGCCTAACTTCAGGACATCTTATTTTATAATTAATTCTATGCTCTTCTTCAGATTGGTTACCATTAAAAGATCTTCCCCCACGATTTGAACCGTAATTATTGTTTGGATATGCCAAAAATTTTCTCCTATAAAACAAAAATGATAAAAATAAAATCCTAAAAACTTTAGATGCTATTAAATAAAAAAAGATCTAAAGAAATGTGTTAATTATGTTAAGTAATTAAAAACCTTTCTATTATATCAATAAAGAAATGATATGTACAAGTGATTCTTGAGAAAAAAGTAAAACATTTATATATAAGTTAGTAATAATTATTAATTTATTACAGCAAAAATTTTATTGATTTTTTCTCTTGTTACAATAATAAAAGGCGTTTAAACTTTTGTGTATATATTTAAAAGGTTACATGGCAAAATTTAATATTATAAAGTTTTTTCTACCTCCACAAAATAATGTGTTTTTCGATTTGTTTGAAGATGCTATTAAGATTTGTCAGGAGGGAGCGGATCTGTTAAATGATATTGTTAATTCAAATCTTACGGCCGAGCATTTATCAACAGCAAAAAATTTAAAACATTCAAGTAATGATTTATATAAAAAGACTTTGATTTTGCTTAATAATACTTTTGTCACTCCATTGGAGCGTGAAGATATTCAAGAAATAGCAATTCTTCTAAATAAAATTACTAAACGTGTTGTTCAAGTTTGTTTTAGCTTTCGGGTGTTTAGATTAAAATCGTTTAATGAAAACATAAAAAAACAAGCACAAATTTTAGTTGAAGCCGTGAAAGAACTTTGCGAGACAATTAAAATTTTTGAAAAAAATACATCAGCAGAACAAATTATGAAAAGTAATTTAAAGATAAAGGAAATAGAAACTTCAGCAGATGAGGTCTTATATATTGCTTTAGATGATATATTTTCTGGAGAATATAATTCAATTGAAGTTATGAAATTAAAAGATGTCTATGAAGAGCTAGAGGATATTATTGATGATTGTCTTTCCGTATCTGATCAAATAGTAAATATTGTTTTAAAACAAAGTTAGTCTTGTGGAAAATCTTACACTTATTTTACTTATTTTAGTTGTTATATCTGCTCTTGCATTTGAATATATAAATGGATTTCATGACTGTGCAAATGCCATAGCTACTGTTGTTTCAACAAGAGTTTTGACAGCAAGGCAAGCTATAATTTTTAGTGCAAGCTTAAATTTTGTTGGGGCATTGTTAGGAACACATGTTGCAAAAACTATAGGTGGAGGGATCGTCGCATCATCGACAATAACACTTCAAGTCATATTATGTGCATTATTAGGGGCAATTATATGGAATATTGTCACTTGGTACTTGGCCCTTCCTGTAAGTTCTTCTCATGCTTTGATTGGCGGTCTTGTGGGGGCTTCGTTTGTTCATGCCGGAATGGATAGTATAAAAGTTGTGTCGCTTATTGATAAGGTGATTATCCCGATGTTATTGTCTCCTATAATTGGTTTTATTGTCGGATTTATTTTTATGCTTTTTTTACTTCGTTTATTTTATAAATCTTCTCCATATAAAATAAATAAAAAGTTTAGAAAATATCAACTTATATCATCTGGTCTTATGGCTTTAGGTCATGGCACAAATGATGCT
>CAZHFA010000177.1:0-3323 GCA_964531865.1 uncultured Bdellovibrionales bacterium | reverse complement strand
TTATAAGTTTATTTAAATTTGTCGTTATAACTGATTTTTGTTGAAACTTTCTTTTTATTTCACTTAAAACATCACTTCTTTTTCTTTTTTCTAATGATTCTTCTGATACTAAAGAAAATCCTTGTGTAGTTAATTTTTTATTTTTAAGTTTATTTAAATCGACTAATGTTTCAAAAAGATCTAACGAACTTACAGCCTGTAAAACTTCTCCTTTTTTATCTTTAGTCTTTATAAAGAAAGGGACATGCGTTTCTTCACTGTACAAATAAAATCCATGCCCATGATGTCCGCGTTCAAAAAATTGTTCTCCATGATCTGCTAAAAATACAATTGTAGTATCATCATACAAATCCTTATCTTTTAAAAATTGAAAAAATTCTCCCATCTTATCATCAGTATATTTTATTTCTCTATCATATCTTCTAATAAGATCTTGTGCTTTATCATCATACGTTCCAGAAATTTTATCTGTATAAAGTGAATCGTATTTTTTAGGTGCGTCATAAGGATTGTGAGGATCTAAATAATGTAAATATAAGAAAAAAGGCTTTTCTTTTTTTCCCGCCAAATAATCATTTATGATTTTATATCCTTCTTCATTTACAATGTTTGCTTTTTTTCTATGTCTATAAACATACGTATCAAATCCTTGAGAATATCCAAACTCTTTTGTTAACCAAGGATTAGTCTGTACGGCAAATGTCTTATATCCATTATCCTTAAAAAGTTCTGCAAGAGTATAAACTTTATCTGTAAGTTTTGAGGACGCTTTTAATGCATCTTCTCTTGAGTTAGGTGGAATCATTCCATGAGCTGAAGGATAAAGTCCTGTAAAAATTGATGCCATAGCAGAAGGCGTCCATGGAGCTGGGCTGAAAGTGTTTTTAAATATTAAACTTTCTTTTGCAAAGTTATCTAAATTAGGAGTTGTTTGCCTTTCATATCCAAAATAACTTACATGATCTGCTCTTAACGTATCAACTAAAATAAAAATTACATTTTTTTTCTCTGATTCTTTTGAACAAGAAATACAAAGAAAAGAAATTAAAATTAAACAAAAAACTTTTGTTATTTTCATAAAAAAATCCTTAAAAAATTTCGTCTTTTTAATAATAAAATCAAATGATACAATTGGCAAGATCGTTAGAAGTTTTTAAAAAAGGTTTAATGAATATGAAAAATTATATTGTGCTTTTAAAACAGGTTCCTGATATTAAAGAAATTGATGATAGTGCTTTTAACAAAGAAACAGGAACACTAATAAGAACAAAATTAAAAAATGTTTTAAACGAATTAGATAAACAGGCTTTAAGTTTTACAAGTAGACTAAAAGAGTTAGAAGGGGGAGCTGGAAAAATAGTATGTCTTACAATGGGCCCTCCAATGGCAGAAGAGGTGCTAAAATATGCTTTAGCAAGAGGTGTAGATTCCGTTATCTTGTTGTCTGATAGGTTGCTTGGAGGTGCTGATACTGTTGCAACAGCAAGTCCTTTAGCATCTGCAATAAGAAAAATACAAAAAGAATTTTTTAATGACAGTGATGATTATTATATCGTTTCTGGAATGCAATCAGTTGATGGTGATACTGCACAAGTTCCAGCTCAAGTAGCTTCAGACCTTGACATTCCGTGTATTCCGTTTTTAACCAATGTAGAAAAAAAAGAAAGTAAAATTATTTTTTCAAAATTAACCGCAGAAGGAGAAATAAAAATTTCTTTAACAGGTTTTCCTTCTTTACTTACCGTTTCCAATTATAATGTTGAATTATACCCAAGTTTTGAAAAAACACGATATGCAAGTAAAGTGCAAGTTACTTTATGGAACGCTTCATCTGTAAATGATGCAAGATATATAGGGGGAAATGGCTCAAAGACTCAAGTTGTGCAAGTGTTTGCTCCATCTAAGACAAAGAGAAAGTGTGTAAAAATAGATTCAATTGAGGAATTATCAAAAATTATTTTATCTTCACTAAATAAATCCAATGTATGTAAGGTTGGTGAGAAATGTTATCAGTATAAAATGTTAGAAGATAGAGATTCTGTTTTTGATCATTCTTATGAAAGTTTAGAAAAAGAAAATGAATCATATAAAAAAGTTCAAGAAATATTAGTAGAATTAAACATTAAGAAAGCCGAAGAAATTACAGATGAGATAAAGAATAAAATTATAGAAAAATCATCATTAAGAGAACAAGTCGTTAATGAAATTATTTTGTCTTATAAACAAAATACTCCTACTTATAAAGGAGATGTTTTTGTTGTAGCAGAAATAAATTTTGGAAAGATTACAACTGCAACGTTTGAACTTTTAGGAAAAGCTTCAGAGCTAGCAAAAAGTTTAAAAGTAAAAACGGGAGTTATTCTAATAGGAAATAATATAAAAAAGTTTCACAATGAGCTTGTTTTCATGGGAGCTGATGTGGTGTATTCTGTGGAAAATAAGGAGTTAGAAGTCTTTGATTCATCGATTTACTCTCCTATTCTTTGCAAGTTACTTTTAAAATATTCTCCACAAATAGTCTTATGTTCTGCTACATATCAGGGAAGAGTTTTAGCTCCGATGGCTTCTTATCGTTTAGCATGTGGACTTACAGCAGATTGTACATCCTTAGAAATTGGAGATAATTCTAGAAAAAATGAATATGGAATTTTATTACAAACAAGACCTGCACTTGGTGGAAATATTATGGCTACAATTTGTACAAAAAATTCAAAAATTCAAATGGCAACAGCACGTCCTGGAATCATGAAGGCTTGTGAGCGTAATGAAAAAAGAAAAGGAAAAATTATAGAAGAAGATATCGAAATAAATTTGGCACAAAAAAGTTTTAATGTTTTAGAAATTTCTTCTGATGAAAATAAGGTCGATTTTTCAAAAGATATGATTATCGCAGGAGGAAGAGGTTTAGAAAATAAGGAAAATTTTAAATCATATATTGAAGATTCAGCAGAAAAACTTTCAAAATATTTAGGAATTCACGTTTCATGGGGGGCTTCTAGAGTAGCTGTTGAGCAAGGTTTTGCAAATAGGCAAAGACAGATAGGGCAAACTGGAACTGCAGTAAGTCCAAAGGTGTATATAGCTTGTGGAATTAGCGGAGCTATTCAACATGTAATTGGTTTACAGGGGGCTGAGACAATTATTTCTATCAATAATGATAAAGATGCCCCAATATGTGACATGTCTGATTATTATTTTGTTGGTAATGTAGAAAAAGTAATTCCAGAAATTTTAAATGCAGTTAAAGAAAAATAATAAAAATAAAAAAATTAGAAAAAGGAAAGATAAAAATGACAAATTTGTTAAAAACAAAAGTTTTAGTA
>CAZHFA010000176.1:0-3341 GCA_964531865.1 uncultured Bdellovibrionales bacterium | reverse complement strand
GTGTTGGAGTTGGATCTAAATTGTATAAGGTTAACTGATTGCTTAAATTTGGTGTACAAGAAGCGACAAATAATAATACAAAAATAATCAATAATTTTTTCATCTGAACAATTCCTCTTTGTTTAATAATCTATAAGAACAACAATGTAACATATTCATAACTAGTATTGCTTAATTTATTTACAATATCAATAAAGTAAAGTTAATTAAAAAAAGTAATCTGCAAAAATTTTTATATTAAATTAATATTTTTATTTCAAAACCTTGATTTAATATAAAAATTTATATATTGTAATCAAGTCATTTTGACAATGTAGTGCGTCCCTATCGTCTAGCCGGCCTAGGACAGCAGCCTTTCACGCTGTAGACATGGGTTCGAATCCCGTTAGGGTCGCCATCTTTTATCTTTTCATTTTATTCTTTTTATCTTTACTTTATACATATTGAAATTGTTAAAATTATTTCTAATGTTATAACTAGATTCCTAGCCAAAATAAAATTTCTTAAAAAGTCTTTGGAATTTTCTTGTTTTATATATTCTCTTAAATAAAAATATAAATTTTTAGTAATTGGTAATGTAAAAATTATTAGTAAAGCTATTGGAGAAATTATTCCTTTTAAGATTAAAAAAAACATTATTCCATAAGATAAAAAAATTAAAAAAAACAGAAAATTTAAAGCATATTTTT
The DNA here is from genome assembly GCA_964531865.1 of uncultured Bdellovibrionales bacterium. GTDB lineage: Bacteria > Bdellovibrionota_C > UBA2361 > UBA2361 > CAKMMH01 > CAZHFA01. The sequence continues at coordinate 2,652 of CAZHFA010000176.1, read as the reverse complement.
TATTGCCCAAAATTACCAGTAACGTTTTTTTATTTGATTTTTTATCAGAATCAAAATCCATCAATGCATGTGCATCTAATAAAATGACTGTAAGAATCCCTACTAACATTGATATAATAAATAAAATACTTTTAAACTCTATTTCCATTACAACGCTTACACCATAAAATATACATGGTCCAAATATAGTAATAAGAGCCAATTCACCTAACGCATAATGGTTTAATTTTGGATATAAAAGACAAAGAATTCCTGTTAGAACGGTAATCAAAATAATATTTATTCCAAACTTTGAAACAAAAAAAATACCTATAAAAAAAGCTATTCCAAAACATCCTGCTAATATAAAAAATATTTTATTTAAACTTACTTTTTCATTTTTGAAATAAACTCTTTTGCAATCTTGCTTAGGAATATTATTTTTAAAATCAATGTAGTCATCAAATAAATTTGTTCCTAAATGTGTAAGGGCAATACCAACTAATGCTATGATGCCATAAATGATATTTCCATTTATTTTTATTCCCCAACAAAAGATTATAAGCCAACTAAATACACTCATTGGTAATGAATATCCCCTTGAAGCATTAAACCAAAATTTTATTTTTTCTAACATAATTTCCTTTTATGCATTAAATCTTTGTACAATTGCTATAAATAAAAAATATGCTTATTATTTGTAACATGCAAGAAAACTCAATCGAACATTTGTTAGAAAAATATGAAAACGAATTAAAAGAATTGTACGCAAATTTTAATAAAAGTTTTAATGACACATCTTCTCTTTGTGATATTTCAAAGTATCAAATTTTTTCTGGAGGTAAAAGAATTCGTCCTTTAATAATTTTTATTATTGCAAATCTTTTATCTAAAAAAATAACAAAAAAAACAATAGATTTTGCAACATGTATAGAGCTTTTACATAATGCCACACTAATACATGATGATGTAATTGATGATTCTAATTATAGAAGATCCAAACCAACTGTGAAAAAAGAGTTTGGTGTTTCAAAAGCTATTCTCTCTGGAGATTATCTTTTTGCATACGCTTTTGATTATATAATTGAACTTCCTAAATCTTTAATCATTGAGACTCAAAAAACAGCATTAAAACTAATAGAGGGAGAATATAAAGAACTTGAAATAAATTTAAGCACTGTATCCACGGATGATACCTTTACAATCATGGAAAGAAAAACTGCGTCGCTTTTTTCTTTATCAACACTTGGAGCTTATTTATTAAATATTGATAAAAATATGTCATCAAATAAATTTCTTGAAAAATCTTTTAAAGACTTAGGCACATATATTGGAATGTGTTTTCAAATTATGGATGATATATTAGATATTGCTGTTACTAAAGAGATTTCTGGCAAAATGCAAGGAATAGATTTTGTGGAAAGGAAGCCATCAATTATTGTGACATTGTGGCTAAGAGAAAAAACATCTCTATCTAATGATTTTCTTAATAAAAAAACTGATATATTAAAATTACTACCAAATATTCAACAAGAAGTTTCTTCGTTAAAAATTATTCAACAAGCAATGGAATATTTTGAAAAATATTATACACTATCAAAAAAAACATTAGATTCTTTAAAACTACAATTCTCGAATGATTTTAATATATTAGAGTTGGAAAATTATTTAAAAAATATAAAAAATACAATAAATAAAAAATTTTTATAAAATTATGCAACACTTTTTGAAATTTTTATCATAAGCGTCTATGTGAGTCGAAACAATATCGTTATCACGGTTTTTCCTTACTGACTAATCTTTTATTTTTGAATTTTAAAATTAAAGATACAATTGCTATCTTTTTATTCTTGCTTTTTGTGTTTTTCGATTTTCAGTAAATAAGTTTTTATTCAGGTTCTAAAAAAGTTTTTCAAAAAAATATTAACTTACTTTTTTAGGAGCTATAAAATGTCAAAACTATCTCAACAAGATCCAGCTTATACTACTGATAAAGGATATGATCCAGTTTGTGAACTTATGAGAGCAATAATACTTAGAACTGTTGATGACTACAACGCTGGAGGAGATTATAAAAAAGAGGCTATTGATTATATGTTTGATAAAACAGGTGATAAGATTTTTTATGATAATGAAGACGATCAATATATATTTTCTTTTTCAGCAATTTGTAAGCACTTAGAATTAGACCCAGCAAAAACACGTTTTGCAATTATGAATGCAGAACACAAAATTAGCACGAGAAGACGTACAATTTAACTATTGAATCAAAACAAAGTTTTTTACACTCTCAATAAAAAGGCCTTTCAATCGAAAAGCCTTTTTTTATTTTTTAAATGAAGACACTAAATTTTTTTTAGAATCCCATTCCTCCCATTCCGCCCATACCACCAGCTGGCATGCTAGGAGCAGCAGGTTCAGCTTTTGGTTTTTCAGTTATTGTTGCTTCAGTTGTTAACATCAATCCTGCAATAGATGCAGCGTTTTGAAGAGCTGTTCTACTTACTTTAGTTGGATCTATAACACCAGCAACCATTAAATCCTCGTAAGTATTACTTGCTGCATTGTATCCAAATGCACCTTTTCCGTTTCTAACTTTATCAACTACAACTGCAGGTTCTGCACCAGCATTTTTAGATATAGTTTTTATAGGAGCTTCTAATGCATGACGAA
>CAZHFA010000175.1:0-3343 GCA_964531865.1 uncultured Bdellovibrionales bacterium | reverse complement strand
AGTTTCCGAACAAGATTTTTATGGAAAATTAGATAAACTTTCAGAACTAGCATTTGATGATCAATGTACGGGGGCAAACCCAGTTTATCCATTGATTAAAGAAATAAAAGAAATTTATACTTTAGCTTATGAAGGAAAGTTATAAAAATTTTTAATAATAATAAAAAAAGAATAATTTTATGTCAGAAGATTTTTCACAGAAAGTTATAGAGCGATTCGCTCTATATCATTGTATTTTTGAAGATTGTTTAGATAAGGGAATACAAGTAATTTCTAGTCGAAAAATAGCTGAATTATTACATATTGATGATTCTCAAGTTAGAAAAGATTTAAAGTTATTAAAAAATTTTGGAAAATGTAAAGTTGGATATCGTATTGATCAGTTAAAAGCTTCAATTGAAAAATCTTTGGGATTTAAAAGAGCAAAAGTAGCTTTCATCGTCGGTGCGGGAAATCTTGGCTTTGCTTTAGCAAAATACAATAACTTTGTTAGTTATGGATTAAATGTTTTAGCATTATTTGATAATGATCCTTTAAAAGTAGGGAGTATCGTAAATGGTAAGGAAATTTTTCATATTGATAAACTGACATCATTATCAAAAAAATTGAATGTTGAGCTTGTAATTTTAACAGTTCCAAGACAAATTGCACAAAGTGTTGCAAATTTATTAGTTACTGCAAACATAAAATTTATATGGAATTTTTCTCCAACTGTTTTGGATGTTCCTAATGATGTACAAGTTTTAAATGAAAATTTAATGGGAAATTTTTTAAAATTCACAGAACATTATAAAAAAGAAAATAAGATGAAAAATAATATCAAAATTTGTATGGGAAGTTCTTGTTTTGCAAGAGGAAATAATAAAAATTTAGAATTCATTGAAAAATATATCCAAGATAATAATTTAAATGCAACAGTTGAATTAGAAGGTTTTTGTTGTGAAGGTAAGTGTCAAAGCGGGCCAAACTTAAAAGTTGACGATAAACTTTACACACAAGTTAATGAAGAAAAAATAAAAATAATTTTAGAAGGTTTAAAAAATGGATGAATTATATCCTGTTTATACGCTCCAAAATGAATGTCATGATTGTTATAAATGTGTACGGGAGTGCTTTGTAAAAGCAATAAAAATAAATAACAATCATGCATCAGTTATAAATGAAAAGTGTATTGCCTGTGGGCATTGTGTAAAGGTATGTCCCAATAATGCAAAGAGAGTAAGGTGTGATATTGATAAAGTTAAGGCTCTTTTTGCTTCAGGGAAAAAAGTTGTGGCGTCTTTAGCCCCCAGTTGGGCAGGAGTTTTTGATTTTTCAAAATCAGAGATGATAGCATTGTTAAAAAAATTAGGCTTTACTTATGTAAGTGAAACAGCTTTAGGTGCTCAAGAAGTATCTATTCAGACAGCAAAAATGTTAAAGAATGCTGATAATGGATTATATATTTCTAGTGCTTGTCCAGTAATTGTTGATTATATAAAAATCTATAATTCAAAATTTGCAAAAAATATAACTCCTATTGCATCTCCTGCATTGACTCATGCAAAAATTCTAAAAGAAAAATTTGGAAATGATATTGCTGTTGTCTTTATTGGGCCATGTATTGCAAAGAAAAATGAAGCCATGCATCATCCTGAACTTTTAACTGCTACACTGACATTTGAAAATTTAAATATTTGGATAAAAGATATTGAAATATCACTTAAGGATTTAGAAGTTTCATCAGAGGATGTTTTTGTTCCTGATTCTTCCTATGAAGGAGCATTGTATCCAATTGAGGGAGGAATGAATGAAACAATAAAAAGAGTTGGAATTTCAGATGATGTTCAGCTTATGAATGTTAGTTCGTTAGAATCTTTTTCACAGGCACTTCAGGGTTTATCTCTTGATAAAATTGATCATAAAATTTTTGTTGAGGCTTTAGCTTGTGATGGGGGGTGTATAAATGGTCCATGTATTTCTACGGATAAAGCTAGTATCCTTATAAATTCAAATATTTTATCAAAGGTAATTGATAGAAAAAATGTTCCTAAAAATCCTAATGTCGTTGTAAGTGAGGAATATAAACCAACACCGATTTTGCATAAGGATTTTACATTAGATGAAATTGTCGGAGCAATGCGTAGAATCGGTAAATATAATGAAGATGATGAATTAAATTGTGGTGGTTGTGGTTATCAAACATGTAAAGATTTAGCACGTGCAATGTTGGCAGGAGAAGCAGAACCATCGATGTGTGTTTCATATATGAGAAAAATTGCTACTAAAAAAGCTGCTGCAATGTTGCGTTCTATGCCTTCTGGAATAGTAATGGTAGATTCTAATTTAAATATTACAGAAGCTAATGATGCATTTATGAGAATGTTTTGTGGAAGTAATTATGAACTTTATGCTTCTCTTCCAGAAGGCTTGGCAAATGCTAATTTAGATAAAGTTGTTTTACTTTCGCCTGTAATGAAAATGGCTTTAAAATCAGAAAAAGATATACATAAAGATCATTACCCATTAAATGGAAAATTATATGACATTATAGCTTTTACTATAGAACCGCATAGTATTGTTGGAGCAGTAATTACAGATGTCACACAAGCTGAGTTTAATAGGGAAAAAATAGCACGAAAAGCACAAGAAGTTATTTCTAAAAATATCGCTACAGTACAAGAAATAGCATGCTTGTTAGGAGAACATATGGTTGATACGGAGTTGTTATTAACATCCATTGCTCAAGATTTTGATATTAAAAAAGATGAGGAATCTAAATAATGTTTGTAGATATCGATTGTCATCAAGAAAAAAAATATAATCAAAATGCTTATGGAGATTATTTTATTTCTAAGAGATATCCTGATATCGATAGGTTAATTGCAGTGCTTTCTGATGGCTTAGGAAGCGGCGTAAAAGCAAATATTTTAGCTTCAATGACAGCGACAATGTTATTAAAATTTATAGAAGAAAATTTTAGTATTGGAAAAGCTTGTGAGATAATTATGAATGCTCTTCCTGTATGTCAAGTTAGACATATTAGTTATGCTACTTTTTCAGCGATGGATTATAATAGTGATGGTGATGTCGCTATTGTGGAGGAAGGAAATCCTGAATTTATTTGGGTTAGAGATGGGAAGGTAATGCAACCAGAGCATGAAATTATTACATCAAAAAATTTTCCAAATAGAAACATGCATGTTTATACAATAAAAGTAGAAAAATATGATCGTATAATTTTTTGTTCTGATGGCGTAACACAAGCGGGGCTTGGAAATGCAGAGTATAAATTAGGATTAAGGCGTAAAGGATTAGTAGAGTTTATATTGTTTGTTTGATGGGATGTATTATTGGATATTTA
>CAZHFA010000174.1:0-3351 GCA_964531865.1 uncultured Bdellovibrionales bacterium | reverse complement strand
AAAATCTACCAGATCAAATTAGAAAAGAAGGCGATTACCCTTCTCAACCAAGATATGATGAGAATACAAACTTTTCGAACCAAAATTTCCAAGCACAAACTAACCAACAAGGATTTCAAAACCAAATTCCAATAAGTGAGGCAGAAGCAAAAAGACAACTTATTTATCAAAGATTTCAAGAAGCTATGAAGCGTAAAAAGAAATAAAATTTTAGGTAATATCCTTGTCATTTTTTTTATTTAAAACCAACCTTTCCCCTGTTTTTATCTTTTAAATATGATACCATCTTAAAAGTTCTTTTTGATTTTTCTAGAAAAAAAGGAGTATTTTTAATGATTTTTAATTCTATTTACGGACTTTTTTCAAACGATTTAGCAATAGATCTAGGAACTGCTAATACTTTAATTTACTCAAAAGGTCAAGGAATCGTTTGTAATGAGCCATCAGTTGTCGCAGTTCAACGAGACCCAAACTCCGGAAAAAGAAAAATATTAGCTGTAGGAACTGATGCAAAAAACATGTTAGGAAGAACTCCAGGAAGTATAGAAGCAATTCGTCCGATGAAAGATGGAGTAATCGCAGATTTTGAAATAACAGAGGCAATGCTTAGACATGTTATAAAGAAGGTCCACAATGGAAAAGCTTTAATTCGTCCTAGAATTGTTATTTGCGTTCCTCATGGAATTACAGAAGTTGAAAAAAGAGCTGTAAAAGAATCTGCCGAATCAGCAGGAGCTAGAGAAGTTTATTTAATTGAAGAGCCAATGGCTGCTGCAATTGGAGCAGGGCTTCCAGTAACAGAGGCTTGCGGAAGTGGCGATAAAATGGACGAAGCAATTGTAAATCATGTAAAAAGAAAACATAATATACTAATCGGAGAAAGAACTGCTGAGGAAATAAAAATTACTGTAGGAAGTGCAACACCAACAACAGAAGATCTTGCTATAGAAATAAAAGGAAGAGACCTTGTACAAGGAATTCCAAAATCTGCTATTGTTACAGAACAAGAAGCTAGAGAAGCACTTTTTGAGCCGATAAATCAGATTATAGAGACTGTAAGAATTGCACTTGAAAAAACCCCTCCAGAACTTTCATCAGATATTGTAGATTGCGGAATCTCCCTTGCAGGAGGAAGCGCATTGCTTAGAAATTTAGATAAACTAATTTCAAGAGAAACAGGGCTTCCTGTAAACATTGTAAAAGACCCATTAACTGCGGTTGTAAGAGGTTCTGGAATTGTATTAGATCAACTTGAATTATTAAAAGATGCAATATTAAAATAATATGAGACTTGCCTATTCTGAGAGAATAAAAATTGCACTACTGTCATTAGTTTTATTTTTAATGTCTATTGTATTGTTACACTACACATCAAAAGATAAAACATTAATTAATTATTCTTATCAATTGATTTCTGAAATAATTTTTCCATTCCAAAATTTTAATAAATCGACTCAGAATTTTGTAAAAGATACATACAATAACTATATAAATTTAGTAAATTTAAAATTTGAAAATGAAGAGTTAAAATTAAAAATCTCAAAATTAGAACAAAAAAATTTACAAATACATGAGCAACTATACGAAAATAAAAATTTAAGACGACTTTTAAGAATGAAAAGACGTGTTAAGATGAATTCTATTGGAGCGGAAGTTATAGGGTATGATCCATCCAAATGGGGACGCTCTGTCATAATAAATCGTGGAAGTGATGATAAAATAAAAATTGGAAATCCTGTATTAAATAATGAAGGAATCGTAGGACAAGTAACTGCTTTAAGTCAAAATACTGCAAAAGTACTTTTAATCATTGATAGAACAAGTGCCATTGATGTAATTTTACAAAAAACTAGGGCACGTGGAATATTAGAAGGCGGAGGTCAAGAACTTTGTTATTTGAAATATGTAGTTAAAAATTTTGATATAAAAATTGGCGATAAAATTTTAACTAGCGGTTTAGATAATGTTTTTCCAAAGGGATTTTTAATTGGATATGTATCAGATTTTCATTCATCAACAAGTGGGTTGTTTGATGTTATAAAAGCTACTCCAGCTGTAGATTTTACAAAACTAGAACATGTAATTATTTTAAAAAAATAATATGTATATTATAAAAAAAATTTTTCTAACATTACTTTTTTCAATCTTAATTTTGTTAATTCAAGGGGAAATATTAAAACCATTATTGCCAATAATATTCATGCCAAATATTTTTCTAATTGGTGTTATCTTCCTTAGTTTTTATGAAATAAACCTTTTGGGCCCTATTTTAAGCTTTATTTTAGGGATTGTTCTAGATATCTCTTCAGGAGAATTGCTAGGTCCTTGGGCAGCTTCTTTTGTAATAATTTATACGATATTTACGATGTGTTCAGGAAGAGTTTTTATAGATACCTTAACTTCACTAATAATTTTATCTATAATATCATCTATACTTTGTGATTTAATATACATTGCGTTAGTTTGTACCTTCTTACCAAATGTGGAACATCTTGGATTATATATAATACTTGGAAGTTTTAGCACAGCATTGTGTAGTCCTTTTGTCATAAAAATATTAAAAAAATACTATCCAATAAAGTATGAAAGATAAGTATAAAGGAGCAAAAAAATTTTATGACAATATTTGAACGTACTCCTATAAACATAATGAAGAGGATTAATATTTATATTGTTCTAATATTGATTGTCTTTTTCACACTAATAATGAGATTGGTCTATTTACAATTATTTAATTGGAAATATTTTAAAGACCGTTCAGAAAATAATTTATTACGAACTGTTTATATAAAACCTCCAAGAGGCAATATTTATGATCGAAACGGTGAAGAACTTGTGGGTAATCGTCCTTCGTTTAATATCGAAATTACTGTTGAAGATTGTCCTAACGTAAATCTTGTTTTAAAAAAAATAGCTAATATAACATCTACCCCTCTAGATAAGCTAGAACAAAGATTAAAAGATAATACAAAAAGAAGAAGGTTTGAACCAAAAATTTTATTAAAAGATATTGATAGAGATTTACTTGCAAAAGTTATGGCTCATAAATATGAACTTCCAGGCATTATCATAAATGTTATACCTGCAAGAGAATATAAATATAACAATTTTGCGTCTCACATAATGGGTTACATTAGAGAGTTATCACAAGAACAATTAAAAAGTCAAAAATTTTCAAATGCTGGGTATATACTTGGAGATATCGTTGGACAATTTGGAATTGAAGAAAGATGGGAAGAATATTTACAAGGTAAAAAGGGAGTACAGTTAGTAAAAGTAAATGCAAACGGAATAAGAATAAGCGAAGAATCTTTTGATTCTGAAATACAAGGACATAGTTTATATCTAACC
>CAZHFA010000173.1:1573-3380 GCA_964531865.1 uncultured Bdellovibrionales bacterium | reverse complement strand
TCAGCATATTCTTGAACTTGAGCCCCACCGCCTAATAAAGAATATCGACTTTCTGCTTCTGTATGCACTCCTTCTGATGTAACTGTATGAATGATTTTTGTAGTTTTTCCATCATCCCCTTTAGAATCGACTTTAAATGAAAGTTCTCCATTTGCTTTTAGTGAAATATTTTTTACAACATTCCCTGCAGTGTTTTGAAACGTACCGTCACTTTGCCTTGTTAAATATTCCCCATAACCATCATTAACATTAACTATGATACTTGAAATAGTATTATTTTCATCTCGTGTTAGATGGACATACTCGCCAGCTCTTAATACATTTTCTGCACCGGCTACAAGAGAAAGTTCCCTAGTATTATAACTTTCTAAGGCTTTGGAACCATTTTTAGAGGATGTGATATCTTCACAAGCTTTTGTCTTAGGATTTAACGTATAAACTTTTTGTTCCCCTCCTTTGTCTAATACAAAAGTTACAGGGATATCAGTTCTAAATGTAATTTTACCTTGTTCATTAAGGACTGGAGCTTTATCGCCAGATAAAAAATAAATATTATTTCCCTTCCCTACATTTATTGTCGCTTCCGTAGTACTTATTTGAGTCCTTCTATTTACATTTTGAGTTCCTCTGTAGCCACCAAATGGACCATAAATTGGTTGTTGCACTGTAACCACTCTTTGTTCAGTAACATTTTTTAAATCTACAAGCCCATTAACAAGAGTTGTAACAGAATCACTAGATTGTGTTTTTGAAGGCGGAATAGAAGTGTCAATTGATTTTTCACTACTTCGCTGGTTACTTTGAGTACTAAGATTAGTAGGCTCTGACTTATTGGTAACAACAATCGTCTTAAAAGATCCATCATCATTCCTTACAAAACGCCCTTGTTCATCTTTTAAATAAAAAGTACTTTTATATCCTACAAAAACAGATATATTAGTTACACTATTCTGATCTTTACCATAAATTTGACCATTTGCATTCGCCAATCTAACATTCTCTGGTAAAGTTATTTGATATGATGAATATTGTCTGCCGTAGACATCATACTTAGTATCTCCTTTAGTAACCGCAGGCTCTTTAATTTCTTCTTTTTTATTTTCTTTTTTAGGTTGTATAGTTTCATCGTTATTACCTGTTTTTACAGATTGTTCACCCTTTGAAGTTTCCTTCGTTTGAAAAAAAGATTTTGTCTGTACACTAGGGCTACTTTGAATATTAACAACTTCCATAGTCTGAAGTCTTCCTTGTTCATCCATTGATAAAGCACCAGTTGCAACATCTTTAAGATACAAAGTCATTTTATATCCATTAGCAATTCTCACATGAACTCCGTCACTTGTATCAGTTCGATATTCATTGCCATTTCTATCACATAACTTCATCCCTTTAGGAGCCGTCACAGAATAAATAGAAGAGCCATTAGAAGAACTTATTTTTGTTGCCCTAGCAGTCTTTTGTTCCTCTGCTTTTTCTGAAGTTACATTAGAAGAACTAAGATCTTGTCCCGCTCCTAATTCACTCTGACGATCTACTCTAGGCATTCTTGCACTATCAAATCCTCCATCTCTATTTGAATTTACTACACCTTTAGTTTCATTTACACTTGCTGAACTTGTCACGCTACTTTGAGTTACTGTCGTCATTCCTGCCATTTTTAAACTTCTTTTTAAAAATCAAAAATAAATTAATTCTAAAATTCTAAGAAAGTCTATTTCCCACGGAATTGTGGTCGTAATGATCAGTAAGGTTGCTTCAAAAAATTTTTGAACTTTAAGATTTTAAATTTTTTATTATTTCTTCATTG
>CAZHFA010000173.1:0-1563 GCA_964531865.1 uncultured Bdellovibrionales bacterium | reverse complement strand
AACTTCTTTTAAAAAACCAAAAAACACATTAATTCCAAGAAATTCAATTTCTCATAGGATTGTGGTCGTAATCATCAACGAGGTTGATTCAAAAATTTTTTGAACATTAAGATTTTAAATTTTAATTATTTTCTCATTGTATCCAAAAAATCAGTTCTGATAGTTTTGTATTGTGAAAAGACTTTGACTAAAATTGCCAAAGACGCCACTAGCTCACAAGTAGCTATAATCATTATAAAAATCCCTATTAGAGGGCCTGCTATTTTGTCACTAAGCGTATCAAATATGGGATTAAATCTCCAAAAAGCCATAAAATTTAAAATTGAAGCATTTAAAATTAACTCAATTCCAATAAGCATAGAAAATACATTATTTCTTCTAACGATAGAACAAATACCTAGCGAAAACAAAATTGCTGAAATAATAAGATAATAATTAAGCGATATATTTTCCATTTTTTTTTATTTTCCTAATTGTTTATTCTTTCCTATTTATTGTTGTTTTTTTTAACATTACACTTGCCCCAATTAAAGCAAGTAAAAGAATCATTCCGGCAACCTCTAAAGCGACAACTTGTTCTGAAATTAAAGTTCTTCCCAATGCTTTTGTCACATTAAATGTCTTTTCCATCACTTTATTTTCCCCATTCCATAAAGATGAAAAAATAATTTGTATTGGAATAAAACAAAAAAATAAAATACCCAATACAATAGAAGATATTTTTAATTTAAAAGAAATTTCTCCTTTTAAAAATTTCGTATCAACAAGAAAACTTGCAAATAATAAAAGAACTAAACTTGCTCCAACATAAATGACTACTTGCATAATCGCTAAGAATTCCGAAAACAACAAAACATAATATCCAGAAATTCCTAAAAATGTAAAAAATAGACTAAAAATTGCGACTCTAATATTAGAAGAAAATACAGCAAAAAATGCAGAACAAATGACAACAATACTAATAATCAAAAAAGAAATATTTTGCGGCGTAAAAAAATTACTCATTTTTTTTCTCGTCCTTTTTTAAATCTACAGAATTTTTTACAAAATCGACAACAGCTTCTTTTCTCTTATTTACACTTAAATCAAAATGTGAACTTAAAAACAAAGCTCCCATTGGACACGCCTCTTCACACAACGAACAAAAAAGACAATGTCCATAATCAATTTTAAATTCATTTATTTTTAAATCCTTCCCCTTTCCTTCAGAATTTATATCTATACAAGAAACAGGACAAGCTCTTTTACAAGCTCCACAAGCAATACATTTATTTTTATTATATTTATGCATTCCCCTAAAAGATAACGGTAAAATCTCCTTCTTTTCAGGATAACAAAGAGTAATTTTTTTCTTAAAAAAATATTTTATTGTAAGAATCATTCCAGCAATAATTGATGTAATTCCTACATAAATATTTTTTATATAATCTTTAAATGAATTCATAAAATTTTTCATTTTTTTTTAAAAAAATGCCATTTGTAACATCACACCAATCATACAAACAAGCGAAACAGGTAAAAAAACTTTTAAACATAAATACGTAAACTGGTCTACTCTTAATC
>CAZHFA010000172.1:0-3389 GCA_964531865.1 uncultured Bdellovibrionales bacterium | reverse complement strand
AGTCCAAGTACAAGAGTAATAAGATAAAAGAAAAAAATTGATATCATGGAAATACTGATAATTTTTTTAAATGTATTTGTGGCTTGTATGATTCTTGATTTATACAAAAGAAGCATACAAATAAGAGTGCTAAACGTAATAGTAATTGCTTGAAAAACGATACCATTAAAATTTTTTTCAAATATTGCAGAGAGACTTCCAAGAATTAATCCTTCAATACATGCATATGCAGGGACAAGCATTGGAGAAAGTGATTGTTTAAAGCTTATTACTAATGCCATAATGAGGGCAATAATTGATAGTGGCAAAATCATTGAAATAAATTTTGGACTTGAAAAACTAAAAACAGCTGCTGCTATACAAAGAGAAATACTTATTAAAGTTTTATTTACGATTCCTCCAAGTGTTAATAATTTGTCCGGCGTAATATCATAAGTTCTTGCATTTGAAAAAGCTTGTTTTGACAATGTTGGATTTGATGTCTGCATAAAAATATCCTTCAAAATAAAATAAATCTAAAATATTTTACATGAAATTTCATTTGACTTCTAGTGTTAATTTTTTATCAATTCATTAGCAAACTCTGAGGGATTTTCTGTGAAAAAAATCGTGCTTTGCTTTTCTTCTATTATTTTTTTAGAAAGACTGTTTGTAAATTTTACGACATCATCTAATTCGTTGTTTGAGTCATTATTTTTTTTGTATTTCTCATTTATTTTTAAGATTTCTTCAACATCTTTTGTGTTTTTTTCTACAGCATTTTTTAATTGGTAAAGTCTAGCTTCTGCTAATTTTATAGTTGCTAATGTGTTTATGATTGAATCTTTTCTCGAAAAATTTAATGTATCGATTCCAAAAGAATCTTTTGCATCATCTGGAAAAACAATGTCAAGAGTAGCCCCTAATTTTCCTTCCACATAGCACCTTGCATCTTCACCTGTAAGAGGTTTTATACCATCAAACTCGCTTTCATTTGCAAGATTTCTAATGTTTGATAATAATGTATTTGCTTCATTTTGCAAAACTGTTACTGTGCTCTCTGATAAGTTATTATTTAAGACTTGTTCTGTTATCCCTTTAACTCCTTTAAATAGGTTATCAATTTTTTCTGTAGTTTCAGATGCAAGATTTATAATTGAAATTGCTTTATTAGTTTCTTCAGTTTTTCTTATATTTGTATTTTTTTGCTTATTTTTTATAGATACGACATCAACATTTTCTAGCGTTCCGGTGCTTGCTAGATTTTGTACTTGATTAGTAGTAACTTCCTTTGTAGGTGTTTTTACTTTTTCAAGTATTATGTTTGTATTTGCATCCTCTATTTTCATACCTTTTTTTCTTCCTTTCCTTTTCCTTTTCTCCCTGCGAAGTAATATATCGTCAGGACTTTAGTAAACTTTAATGTTTTTTTGAAGTTTTTAGAATCAAAATAAATTTATTTCGGATAAGTAAGAGTTGTTAATAAGGAGTTTATGCCTTTATAACATTACAATTTATAGTGGGTATCAGTTAAATTAAGGAATTTTTTTAGGTTTTATTGTTATTGTGAGTTGATCTTAGAGATGATTAGTCATTTATTATTAATTATAAAGAGGCTTCTATAAAGATGACTGTTAAGTAGTTTTTCTTAGACTATTTAACAGTCACCTTTATGGCAGAGCTTTATAGTTAAGCTCGGTATTGGTGAAATAATGTTTTTCCTGAAAGGAAAAAATTATGTTGAAACATTTTTATACCATCGTGATCTTCATCTCGTCGGTCGTCCTTGGGGCGATGTCGACATTCGCGCAAGAAACGTCTGAAGATGTTTTTTTTGCAAACGTTCGAGAACGGTTGCAAAAAAAATCCTCCGAAACTCCGCCTCCTCCTCAGGGCAAAATCGTTCCTGATCAGGAGGTCGATGCGTCGACGCTGTTCACGCAAAGGCTGTTTGCTCTCGGAAGCAAAATGCTTCCGGTAGAGGGAAATGCTAGCGTCAATGTTATGGCGGCGGCACGTACCTTGGCAGTCCTCCAAGATGGAGCTTCAGGAGATACAAAGACCGCGTTAACGCGAGTCTTTGAAAATGATTCGTCTTTTGACGAATTTTTCACTCAATACAAACTTCCGCACGAAGTTTGTTTGGCGATTGCACCGTATAATTTTTCCGAAATTTTTTCGGAAAAAGCGATGAAAAAAGGTTTTTCTTTGAAAAAAGAGAAACTTGAACCAACGTTCATAGAAGTTCTCAATGAGTCAATTGAAGAACGGACGACAATTTTGAATGCTGTCCCCTATGAATCTAATATGGAGGCTGTGTTCGTAGATGTGTCAGTTTGCGATGCAGGGTGGCAAGAAGAATTTAAAGACATCGGCCGAGAAGCTTTTTTTGCGGCTGATGGTAGCGAAAGTTTTGTTGACTTCATCGGGGGAGAGGTAAAAGATGCGAAACATCTTTGTTCTCCGATGGAGGGCTGGAGAGTCGAAATGAGCGATGGGTACACGTTGTTTCTTTTTGAAACAACGGAACAAAGCTCGGCGGCGGAGATTTGTGAGATTTTTTCTCACAAATCCGTCGTTAAATTTGATAGAACGGCTGACATCGTCCTTGAAATGCCGAAGATTTCGATAGAGTCGGAATTTGATTTTGCTTCGATCGAAGGACTGAAACAAATCTTTGAAGATTCTGCTGACTTCCGATTCATGTTAGAAAACAGAGATCCAAAGATCTCTGTGTGCAAGCAATTGAATCGTCTTGTTCTTGACGAACAAGGTCTTCTTTCGACTTCCGTTACTGTTGTAACGGCGATCTCGAAGAGTATTACACTTCCTCCAAAAATGAAAGGAGAGGTTATTTGTTACAACACTCCCTTCATCGGAATTTTGACGAAAGATGTCGAGGTCAATGGAAAACTCGACAATCAACCTATTCTGGTCTTCACAGTAAACACTGTGAACGACTGAATAAACTGTATCGATAGCTTAGGCTTTTTCTAGTCTAGCTATCAATTGAAGTAGGTTCTCAACTAAAAAGGTTTTCCTGATTAACTGACACCTACTTCCTTTTTATATATTCAAATTATATTTTAAATATTTTTATAAAAGAATTCTTTTTGGCTTTATCGCTTTTGTTGTTAACTTTTTAAATGGATTATAAATAGCTCCTAGATTTTTAAAAGATAATATGCTGGGATTTTCCATATAAAGATATGCGACAACATCTCCAACACTTTTTCCAAGCAATAATTCTGGAAGATATTTTTGTTTTACACATTCATAAATATATTCTGTGGCTATACGACTGTTTTGATCTAATGCTCTATCTAAATGTAATGCAATATGAAAACTTGTAACTTTTGGATTATATCTATCATTTGATAAAGAAAATTCTTCTCCTGAAATTGTACTTA
>CAZHFA010000171.1:0-3413 GCA_964531865.1 uncultured Bdellovibrionales bacterium | reverse complement strand
TCTATTCCCTTTTATTTTGCCGCTACAATATTGTTAATACAAAATATCTCTGTGGAGCACTACGTTTGGGATTTCTAAATTTCTCCTCACTTCTTCTTCAGTTCTACTTATCTCTTTTTGCATTTTCTTTATTGTTTTCAGTTAGATACAAAAAATTTTCTACCTTTTCCTTAGAGCATCTCAACTCTTTATTTCTCATTTTTTTCCCACATACCGTCGAAGTCAGGTTAAAAGTCCAAGAAGTCAAATTACATTTTTAGAGCAAGTTGGTAACCAGTTATATATTAACTATTTTAATTCAAAATATTTTACTGTTCTTGGAAGCTTAAAACAGGTAACAAATGATAAGTGGGATTTTTCAAAAATAACAGGCATTAGACTTGGAAGTAATGTTTCAATAGATGGTGAAAATATTTTATTTGCAAGACCGTACAAAGATCCAGACGGTACTGATGCAGAAAATATTTTACTTGATAAAAACATGAACATTACTAACATTCCATCTTTTAGAGGAGCACGCTCTGGAATTTTTGCAGACATCGACAATGATGGCAAAAAAGAAATTTTATTAGGTGATGGTTGGCATCAAAATTATGGAAAACTTGCAGAGCCAAGATTAAGTATCGTTAAATTTAATGAAAAAACAAAACAATATGATTTAACGATGATTTCAAATATTAAAGGACAAATATCTATTGAGAAAATTATTCCTTTTAAAATAAAAAATACTATATTTGTATTAACTTCAGGAGAAAAATTTGTTGAACTTTATGAACCACAAAATGATTGGAAAAGAACAAGAATTTTTGAAAACACTTCTTCTTCACTTGACGTGACATATGCAGTATTAAGCGGAAAACCTAAAATCGTTATTGCATTGTAAAGAAAAATAAGGGTAAAAAATCTTCTGTAAAGTTATATTGTTTTTTTAGTGCAAATATAAGTTGACTTAAGGGTATAATTTTATTTTTAGCTTCTTTCTAAAAACAACATCCTTTGCATTTTGAACATTGCTATGCGGGGCAGTTTATTTTTAGTTGCCCTGAAAGGGCAAAGTCATCATCTTCGCAAACTAGATGTCCCCGCTCCGAAGGAGCTAAATGACATAGCCCAGGGTTTGCATCTCTGAAAGAGATGCTACCCTGGGTATACATAATTCCTTCCTCCGCCTGCAGGCTGAAAGTCTGCGAACAATACAACCTTACACAAAGTTTCTTACTCTCCCAAAATAAAAAAATGACACTTATATTTTAAAATATGTAAGTGTCTCTTACTCATTTTTTTATAAATACAATCTAAAAAGATGGAACTAACAAAACACTACATCCTGTAAGGCTTAAAACATCTTTTAATAACTCAAAGACTTCTTTTTCATGAGCAAATGGAATACCAAGAACTAATATCGATATATTATCGTTTTTTACTTTTTCTAAAATTTCACTTATAAAATCACCATTTTTTAAACATGATGTACATTTTAATTTATATGATTCAAACAAAAGAGAAGATTTTGTAAAATAAGAATTCATCCTGTCTTTCTCTTCTTTTAATGTAGTACTTAAAACATGAAAAAGCGTCACATCACTTTTTAAATGTCGTGCAATTCTTGCCCCAAATCTTATAACTGTTTTCCCTGGCTCTCCTCCCGCAGTACAAATCAACATTTTATTTAATTTTAAAGTTTTTAAATTAGATATCAAAACTGGAGTACCTGCTAATACAAGAAGTTTCTTTATAAAAAAACCTAATTGATGAATTTCTTGCATACAATCATATTTTGGAGCATTAACTAAACAAACATCATAATAGCCTTCTTGAACTTCCCTTAATAATGTTTTTATTATTTTTCCATTTTTAATTTTCGTATCAAAATGAAAATGATTATTTTGACTTACAATATCTTTTAATTTTTTTAATTTTTTTTGTGATTCTTCGACTATCTCCCCCTTATCGCAAGAATGAAATAACGTTAAAACTCCATACGATGATAATGCTAACTCTTTTCCCAACAGCAATGCACCATCACTTTTACTAAAATCAGAAACTAATGTTATAAATTTTAAAGCACTTGGATCTAATATGTGATAAGAAGAAAGGGCAAGAAAATATTTTTCCCCTATTTTTATATCACTTGCTTTATCAAAAGAAACGTTGCTTGGCTCACTACATGCAATTTTGGCAAATCGTTGTCCGTAAGAAAGGGCAGGCATTACAGGTCTTGCACCAGAAAAAGTTTCAAGCTCAAAAGAGAGCCTATTTATTGCCCCTGAAAAAAGAATCTCTTTTAAAGTTCCTTCTCCTATTTGATAACCGCTTAAAAAATGGGACTTTTGATACATTACCATTTCAGGCCTAAATAAAATTCTAACCGGAGCACCTTCTTCATGCCATGGAGATTCTTTTGGGAAAGGAAGTTCCCAATTTCCAAGCCTTATATTGCCTTTTTCAGCCTTTCCAACAATAACATTTCCACCGCCTAAAAACTTAGCAACGAACTCTTTTTTAGGCTTATAATAAAGATCTTTTGGCTTCCCAACTTCTACTAAAATCCCCTTTTCTAATACACCGATTCTATCTCCAAGCTCGAAAGCCTCATCTTGGTCATGAGTCACCAAAATTGTGGTTACGTTAATTTGCCTCTGTATTTCCTTTAAAGAAGATCTAAGCTGAACTCTAATCTCTGCATCAAGTGCCCCAAAAGGTTCATCCAACAATAAAACTGCAGGCTCATATGCTAAAGCTCTAGCAAGTGCGACTCTTTGTCTTTGGCCTCCAGAAAGCTCGTTTGGAAACCTTCCTCCTAGTCCACTAAGACCAACTAAATCAAGAAGCATTTGAGAGCGACGATTACGTTCTTTTTTATTTACTTTTCTAATTTTTAAACCAAACTCAACATTATCAACAACAGACATATTTTTAAAAATTGCATAATTCTGAAATACAAAACCAGCATCTCTTTTTTGGGGGGAATAATTAGTTACATCTTTTCCATTTAAAAAAATTTCTCCCTCATCCGGATAAATAAGCCCAGCAATAATTCTTAAAATTGTACTTTTTCCACTTCCGCTACTTCCAAGTAGTACAAAAAGCTCTCCATCATTTATTGTTAAATTAAGTTTATTAACAACTAAATGCTCATTAAACCCTTTTACTAAATCTTTTAAAATTATAGCCATATAAGTTATTCCTTTTCCTTTTTCCCCTTAGTTTTTTAACTACGCTTTTTTATACTTCCATTCAATCATGCTTTTTAGTATAAGAGTAAACACGGCCAACAATGCTAAGAGCGATGACACAGCAAAAGCCGATGTAAAATTATATTCATTATACAAAACCTCAACTTGAAGTGGCATCGTGTTTGTAACTCCTCTAATATGGCCAGAAACGACAGATACTGCCCCAAACTCTCCCAT
>CAZHFA010000170.1:843-3416 GCA_964531865.1 uncultured Bdellovibrionales bacterium | reverse complement strand
TCTTTCTTACAAAAAATTTTCTTTAAAACCAAAAAGAACTAGTCAAGACCCTAAACTTAAATAAAAATAATTTCTTTTCTTCTTAGAAAAAAAATAAGCAAAAAGAAATAAAAACAACATTACAAGTGAGTAATTCCTGCACATTACACTATATTCATAAATTGGAAATATACCAAAAACAAATAAAATTTTTTGATAATTTTTAAAAGGGGAAAAACGATAAAAAATAAAAACCGCCAAAAACGCTATTACAATATGAACTATAGGCAAGACAAGATTCGTTTGGAATATATTATAACTAACTCTTAATATTAAATACCATAAAATTGGATGCCCTTCATTTAAAAGCTCTGTCTTTAATCCAAAAATACTTGATGGCGTTAATGCCAATGATAAAGCCCGAACTTCGTCTCTCCAAAATTCATGAAAAGTCATTGTATAAATTATCGTAGTTAAATAAAGAAGTAAAACTACTATTGAAATAATTTTAAATCTATAATGGAAAAAAGTTTTATTTGATTTTAAATAGTCAAATAGAAAAAATTTGTTCAAAAATTTAATATAATTACTTTTCAATTTATCTATCCCTTCCAAACCAACATTCAACTTCACGTTTAGAAAATTTTCTTATTACAGGTCTCCCATGCGGACATGCAGAATTAAACTCTTCATTATCTAACAATTTAAAAAGTTCTTGAACCTCTTCTTTTAAAATGGCATGACCAGAACGAATACTTGCATGACAAGCAAGACGTGCCGAAATATCACTAATTAAATCATTTGTAACATTTTCTGCCAATTCTGGAAGCTCTATATTTGCTATATTTTGTATAAGATTTACAGCTTTAAATTCCCCAATAATCTGTGGAAGTGCCCTTATAACAATTGCACTACTTCCAAACTCTTCTATATATATTCCAAACTTTTCCAAACTTTTTTTATGATTTAATAAATATAAAGTTTTTTCTTCTCCTAGTTCAACACTAAGTGGAACTAATAAATCTTGAACAACAATATGATGATCTAAAAAATCTTTTTTTAATTTATTATAATTTACTCTTTCATGTCCTGCATGCATATCAACAACATAAAAATTATCATCAAACTCACAAAGAAGATAGCATTTAAATAATTGCCCTATATAATTTAATAATGAATACTTGAAAGTCTTTTCTGGCAATAAATCACATTGATTATTTAATGTGTTTGAAAAATAAAAATTATCTTGAATATTTTCTTTAGAATTTTTTTGAATATTATTCTGAGAGAAATATGGATTATAATTTTCTAAATTATTAAGACTTCCTCTATAATCATTATTTGAATATGTTTTATTAAATGTATTTTTGACATCATATGAACTATCTAAGTTAACAACGCCATTAAAATTTGCTGTAGCACGATCTACTGCATTTCGTACAAATGAAAACACCGCAGACTCATTTGTGAACCTTACTTCCATTTTTTGTGGATGAACATTTACATCAACAAGATTGGGAGCTATCTCTAAATCAAGAAATCCTACAGGAATTTCATTGTTTTTTAATGTATTTTTAAAGCCCTCTTTTACAGCCTTTAATAACATTTTGGAATTTACAAATCTTTTATTAACCAAAATTATAAAAGAGCCTATATCTGATTTTGCAAGAGCAGGATGAGCGACAATCCCTTTTACACTAAGTTCAGAAATTTCATTTTCAAATTTTACAATACTTCCCTTAAAAAAATCTCCAGCTCTTTTAAAAACATCATCTCTTGGAGCAAAAACTAAAGAATCTTTTGAATCCATAAAAAGTTTTACCATCACTTTAGGATATGCTAATGCCATAGCACGAACCCAATTTTTTATTCTTAACGTTTCTGTTTTGGGTTGTCTTAAAAATTTTTTTCTAGCAGGAACATTATAAAAAATATTTCTAATTTCTATATCTGTCCCCCTATTTCCAGAGGTTTCATTTACTGAAATTATTTTTCCACCATTTATTATTACTTCTGTTGCAACATTGCTTTCTTCATTTTTTGTTTTTAATTTAACTTTTGATACTGCAGAAATTGATGCTAATGCTTCGCCGCGAAATCCCATAGTAAGAATATGATTTAAATCTTCGACTTCTTTTATCTTTGATGTTGCATGCCTTTGAAAGGCGATAACTGCATCATCTTTTGACATACCGATACCATTGTCGACAACTTTTATAAGGCTTTCTCCCCCCTCTTCTATATAAATACTGATTTGAGTGGCCCCTGCATCCACGGAATTGTCTACGAGCTCCCTTACAACAGATTCTGGTCTTTGCACAACCTCACCTGCCGCAATACAATTTATTACAAAATCATCTAAAAGCTTTATCATTTATTTTAAACAAAGACTATAAATTTTAATACTACTATTTTCATATCATTCTACAGAGATACTAAAAAAATTTACATCTCTTTTCCATCTAAAGTAATTTTCAATAATATGAAAAACTATTCCCTTATAATATTCTAATCCTGCTTTTCTATCAAACTCAAAACCAAATTCTACATTTGGATGATCGATTCTTAACTTATCAATTAAATCAAATTGCACA
>CAZHFA010000170.1:0-833 GCA_964531865.1 uncultured Bdellovibrionales bacterium | reverse complement strand
TTTTATTAGCTAGCAATCCACAACAACTTAAAATACTATCCTCTAAAACTTTTTACCATTTCTACTGTTATTATTAAAAATTAATTTTTATTTTTTTCATATAACTTAACAACAATATAATTCTTTTTAGAATCAAGCATAAGTTTAGAACCATATTGGATAGTATTTATAGGATCTGTATGACCTATATCAAAATTACAAACTATCGGATAATTAGTCCCCTGTGTCATTTCCTTAATTCTTTGATAAACTGCCCTGCTTTCATCTTCTGAAAAACCACATAAACGACTAAGCACTAATCCTTTTATATCTGAAAAAACTCCTAAGTTGTATAAATCAGTTAAACTCGCATCTAAAATTGGATAATTTATTTCTCCCGGCGACAATAACAAATCTAATACTAAAATTTTATCTTTTGGATCTATCCAATATTTAGTTCCGGCCAAATGATTTATAGATACAATACATGAAGGTAATGCTTCTCCAGAAGCGACTCCATTCCTCATCCAAAAATACCCATTGTTTTTTTCTTTTTTACGGGGTCTGGTTAAATCTTCCTGTTTTCCCCAACTCAAAAACTCACCTGTCCATTCATCTGATGATTCTATTTTATATTCATTCTCTTTATTATCACTCGATACCGCACGTAGAAAACTTTTTAATGTATAATCTAATATCTCGGGATATTCAGCAAATTGAGTTACAGCACACGGACCATAATATGTCGCTAAATTTCCTTGAGCATATAAAGCATAGAGCAATACCGTAATATCAGAGTATCCTATAAATATT
Source organism: uncultured Bdellovibrionales bacterium (assembly GCA_964531865.1). GTDB lineage: Bacteria > Bdellovibrionota_C > UBA2361 > UBA2361 > CAKMMH01 > CAZHFA01. The sequence goes on along the minus strand of CAZHFA010000170.1, from coordinate 41 downwards.
TTGGGATTATTTCTTATTAATTCATAATCAATTCCAGATAA
>CAZHFA010000169.1:0-3443 GCA_964531865.1 uncultured Bdellovibrionales bacterium | reverse complement strand
TTTACTGGTTTCTTTTTAATAATTGGCATGTGGACAACATTGTCTGCAATGTTTGCTTGTGCAATTTTTGCTTTTGGAATATATGGCTTTGGTATGTCTCCTAATGAGTATGCTCCATTTAATCGTGATGTAATGGTTCTTGCTGCTTGTGTTTCTTTAATGTATACAGGGGCTGGATTCTTTAGTATTGATTCGTTTAGAAAAGGATAAATAGATTTTTAAGTGAAAATTGATATCAGAAAGGAAGTAAGAAAATTCCTAGAAGAAAATAAATTATATAATTCAAAAATATTATTAGCAGTTTCTGGTGGAAGAGATAGTGTAGCGTTGCTTGATGTTTGTTTTTCTTTAAAAGAAGAATTTAATATTGAATTTATTGTTGCTCATTTTGATCACAATTTAAGAGATTCAAGTGAAAGTGATGCTGAGTCTGTAAAAAAATTATCAAAAAAATATGATTTAAAATGTTATATAAAAAAAGCTCAGAATAAGCCTTTATCAGAAAATATAGAAGCCTGGGCAAGAGAAAAGAGGTATGAGTTTTTAAAAAAAATTTTAAAAGAAGAAAAAGCAGATTATATTTTTACTGCACATACTGGATCTGATGTGGCAGAGACTCTTTTAATGAAATTAGTTTCAAATAAAGAACCTAGAGGAATTTATAAAATAGATGAAAAGCGTCATTTAATGCGTCCTTTTCTGTCTGTTTTAAGAGATGATATTGATAGTTATGTAAAAGAACATAAACTAACATATGTTGATGATCCAACAAATGTTGATACAAAATATTTAAGAAATAAAGTTCGTCACATGTTAATTCCTTTTTTAAAGGAAAATTTTAATGAAAATATTGAAAAATTTTTAAGTTATCGTGGTGTATCTTTAGAAGATGATTTCAAAACTTTATATAATATTGCACAAGGAGAGCTTGATAAGCTTTCTGGTGTTGAAAAATATTCAAAAATATGGCTTAGAAATTTAAAAAATTTAATGGTTCCTTTATCGGAGTCAATAAAGTGGAGAATGGCAGAACTTGTAGTAAAGGATGAAATCCATTTTAATATTGGTAAAAAAACATCATTAGAAATAGTAGATTTGTTTTTTAGTAAAAGAGTAGCTGTAAATTTACCAGAATCAAAAAGAATGGTTAGATCTAAGGGAAAGATATCTTTTGAATTAAAGAGCATGTAAAAAAATAATCATTCTTAATTTTACATCGCTAGTGAATCTATTTCTTTTAAAACTTTTTCTTCGCAAGAACGCATTGCCAAAATGGTGTCATTAAACAATTTATCTAATTCCCAGCCCAACTCATTTGCTCCTTGAGTTATCGTATCTCTTGAACAACCTGCGGCAAACTTTTTATCTTTAAATTTTTTCTTTACACTTGATACTTCCATATCCATGACACTTTTTGATGGACGCATTTTGGCTGTTGCCCAGATTAAGCCAGTTAATTCATCTGTGGCAAAAAGTACCTTTTCCATTTGATGTTCTGGTTTTATATCAGAACAAATACCATATCCATGGCTACAAATTGAGTTAATCATATCCTCATTTATGTTATCTAATTTCAATATTTCTTTTGCTTTTATGCAATGTTCATTAGGAAATTGTTCAAAGTCGATATCATGTAATAATCCTATAATTCCCCAATAATCCTCTTCATCTTTAAAACCAAGTTCTTTTGCATACCAACGCATGGTGCCTTCAACAGTTAAGGCATGTAAAATATGAAATGTTTCTTTGTTATATTTTTTTAATAATTTTAATGCTTCTTCTCGTGTTATTGAACTTTTCATTAGTTATCCTTATTTTTAGGAAATTTTTTTAGCATTAAATAAAGTAACACTAAGTAATTTTAAATAAAAGTGGATTATAAAAAAGAAATTACTATCTTTAAAATTGAAATTTAAGAATGTTGATTTTTAAAACTTGTTAAAATTTGAAAAAGACTTTATTTTATCAATGTTCTTTATATTTTTATTTCAAAATATATGATTAAAATTTTGTTGGAAAAAACTATAGCAGTTTTAAGCTTTATTGGATTAACTACAATATCATTTTGTCGTTTGTTAAAAGGAAAAGCACAAGTTAGGAAAAAAGATGTCATATTAATTTTTTATGAATCTGGGCCTGCATCTCTTGGTATTGTTTGTCTTATTAGTTTACTTGTTGGATTAATCTTGGCTTATATTGGCTCTATTCAACTTGAGCAGTTTGGAGCAACTATATATATTGCAGATCTTGTGGGGCTTGCTATGTTTAGAGAAATGGGAGCTATTATGGCAAGTATTATTATGGCAGGTCGAACAGGAGCTGCATTTGCTGCACAAATTGCCACAATGGAAACAAATGAAGAAATTGATGCTTTAAGAACAACAGGAATTTCTCCAATAGATTTTTTAGTTCTCCCAAGAGTTATTGCTTTTATTTTTATGTTTCCACTTCTTTGCGTTTGTTCAGATTTAATAGGAGTTGTAGGTGGAGCATTTGTTGGAATCTTTTGTTTTGATATAACGCTTGTTAGGTATTGGGAACAAACAATTCTTAGAGTTGGTTTAGATGATTTATTTATTGGTGTTGTAAAAAGTGTTTTCTTTGGGATCATAGTGTCGATGTCTGCGTGTTATTTTGGAATGAAAAGTGCAAGGACTGCAGAAGGTGTGGGAAAAGCTACGACATCGTCAGTTGTCGTGTCAATAGTACTAATAATTATATGTGATGCTATTTTTGCTATATTAACTAATGTGCTAGGACTTTAAAAATGAAAAATATTGTTATTCAAGTAAAAGACCTAACAATGAAATATGGCGAAAAACTTATTCAAGAAAATTTGACATTTTCTATATATGAAAAAGATATTTTTATAGTGATGGGAGGAAGCGGTTGCGGGAAAAGTACATTACTTCGTCATTTGATAGGATTAAAAAGTCCCTACAAAGGAGAGGTAATTATAAATGATAAAAGCTTTTGGAATATGACAGAAGACGGGCGACATGAGATGTTAAAAGAGTTCGGGGTAAGTTTTCAAAGTGGTGCTTTGTGGACATCGATGACTCTTTTAGAAAATGTTTCTCTTGCATTAGAAGAATATACAAAATATTCTAAGGAAGATATAAGAAATATTGCATTAGAAAAATTATCTCTTGTTGGATTAAAAGGTTTTGAAGATTATTATCCTTTTGAAATAAGTGGTGGAATGAGAAAAAGAGCAGGAATTGCACGAGCGATGGCTCTTGATCCTAAAATTTTATTTTTAGATGAACCATCTGCAGGACTTGATCCAATCTCTTCTAAAAATTTAGATGATTTAATTATAAAATTAAATCAAGAAAAAAATGTAACAGTTGTAATCATAACACATGAATTAGATAGTATTTTTAGGATTGGAACTAATAGTGTTTTTTTAGATGCAGATACAAAAACGATGATTGATTATG
>CAZHFA010000168.1:0-3463 GCA_964531865.1 uncultured Bdellovibrionales bacterium | reverse complement strand
GTTCTTTTTGAAGGCGAACATTTATTAAATCTCTTGAAATTAAAGATTCATCCAATGTCATACTGCCTACAACATTTCTTAAATTTGTTTGAGCTAAATTGATAACAGATGTCCAAAAGTTTGCAATGTTGTATTTAAAGTTAAATGGATCCACAACTTCAAGAAACACTACAGCATCAACTGTTACAACCACATTATCTTTTGTGATAACTTCTTGAGGGGGAACATCAACGACTTGTTCTCTTAGGTCAACCTTCATTGCTGTTTCCACAAAAGGAATGACAATTGCAAGCCCCGGTTTTAACATACGACTAAATTTTCCAAGTCTTTCTACTAAGGCATTTTCATAAGGTCTGATAATTTTTACTCCAGAAATTATAAAAACAACCACAACGATACTTAAAATAAAAGCAATAAATCCTAATTCACTCATAATTAAATCTCCTTTGATACAATTAATTTTACTCCAGAAATTTCTTTGATAAGAACTTTTTGATTGATTTCAATTTGACCATGGTCTTCACTTATCGCAGACCATTCCTCGCCTCTTATTGTTACTATACCAGAATCAAATTCAGGAATCTTTTTTGTTACGATTCCGATTAAGCCAATAAGCCTTTCAGAGTTTGCAACTTTTGTAGATATATTTTTCGTTTTTCTTTTTAAAAAAAATAAAAGTGAAAAACTACTGACAATGCCAAAGACCAACCATTGAATACCAGCATTAAGAAAAAAAGCTGCACATATTGCAGATACTGTACAAGCAATTCCAAAACACAATAAAACAAAAGTCCCTGTTAACATTTCCGCAACAAATAATATTGCAGCAAATAAAAACCAAATATGCCAAGCAAAAAATGTACTTTCCATATATCCTCATTTGTAAAAGGTAAATATACCTTGTATAATGTAACATTATATCTTTTTGTATAAAAGAGTTTTTATGTGTATGCAAGTACAAATAAATGAAATAGAAAAAGGAATTTTGGTTTATTTTTATATTCAAGCTGGAGCCTCAAAATCCAAGGTTATAGGCGAATTTAGAAATATGATAAAACTACAGATTTGTGCTCCCCCAGTAGATGGAAAAGCTAATATAGAAATCATAAAATTTTTATCAAAAGTTTTAAACATACAAAAATCTAATATAAATATTGTAAGTGGAGAGAGGCAGAAAATAAAAAAAATAGAAATTTTAGGATATTCTAAAAAAGATTTTATGAAATGCCTTGAAGATCTTATAAATAATGGTTAAATGAATGAATTGTTGTGTGAGTTTTTTATTAAGTGAGTTTTTATGCCGATTTATGAATATGAATGCCCAAATTGTGGAAGGTTTGAGGTCTTTCAAAAGATTACAGATGATAAATTAAAAGAATGTCCAAAGTGTAAAGAAAAGGGTAAAAGTGTCCATGTGGATAAAATAATTTCAGAATCAAGCTTTGTCCTTAAAGGTACAGGGTGGTATGAGACAGATTATGGAAAAGGTTCCGTAGCATCTTCTAAATCATGTGGATGTGGTGGGCATTGTAAGCATTCGTCATAATTTTTTAGTTGGTAAAACCATTTTTAGGGTTTCAATGCTTTTTAAGCTGTGCTCGCTAATGTGTTCAATGTTTTTTAATATTTCTAAAAGATTTTTTTTTGAAGCAATTTTTTTATTATTTTTATTTTCAAATCCTAGTATGGAGAGTAAATAGAATAGCGTTTCGTACAGTGTCCTAAAAACTTTTAATGTTTCTGTCTCATTTTCTATTTTTAGTATGGATGATTTTAACAAATCATATATTCCTAATGTTTTATCTCCTTCTTTTGTTAAAACGTTAAATACTTCTAGAAGTGTGCTTGTACTACAGAATTTTACAAAATCTTCTCTTAATTTTTTTGGACTAAAAACAAAGTCAAAGTTTTTTAATTTTTTTAACACATTTTCATTTTCTATAAATTCAAAAATGCAAATATCAAATATTTCAAAAGAGCCAAGTTGTTTTTTTTTATTTGCACTATAGATGGAAATTTTTTCATTATCATTTGTTAATGCAGTAAAGACCAAAGCTTTCTCTCCTGATTTTGAGCTTTTGATAATAATTCCTTCATTGGTTTGTGTTAATATATTATTTTTTTTCATAAAAAAATTAAGTGTTTTCTTGAAAGGAAACTTTTAGATGATTATAAAATAAAAGGTGTGATTTTGATATATTTAAAGGATTGTTTTTATGACACATAAAAAGGATAAATCTTCTGAAAATTTAGAAGACATAAAAATTGAAACAGATAGAGATATAGATTTAGAGGATGTTGAAAAAGAGGATAAAAAAGATAAAAAAATATCTTCTTTAGAGGATAGAGTGAAAATTTTAGAAAAAGATTTAAGCGATGTAAAAGAGAAGTATTTAATGGCATTAGCTGATTTGGAGAATTTTAAAAAAAGATCAAGTAAGGAAAGGGCTGATTTGTTAAAGTATCAAGGAGAGTCAATTTTAGTTGATATTATTGAAGTCTTAGATAATTTGGATCGTGCTTTAGAGCATGGTACATCTGAAAATACAACAGAAGAAAGTTTGGAGTCTGGCCTTAAGCTAATACATAAACAATTTGTTGATGTACTATCAAGGTGGGGAGTTAAGTCGGAAAGTTCTATCGGTCAAATATTTGATCCAGAAAAGCATAATGCGTTAAGTAGGATTGTTAGTAAAGAAGCAAAAGCAAATGAGATAATTAGTGAGTTTAAAAAATTGTATTATTACAAAGATAAGATTTTACGTCATGCACAAGTTGTTGTTTGTTGTGACGATGATGCTAAATAAAAATTTATATAAATTTCGTAATTCTTTTTTTTCATCTTCTTGATTATTTTTAGTTTGATGATTATTAAGATAAATCGTTTGGGAAAAAAACAAAAAAAGAGAGGGAATTTTTTATGGGAAAAATAATTGGTATAGATTTAGGAACAACGAATTCATGCGTTGCAGTTATGGAGGGAGGTTCGGCTACTGTAATTTCAAATTCAGAAGGCTCAAGAACAACTCCTTCTGTTGTTGCGGTTACGGATTCAAAAGAAAGATTGGTAGGACAGATAGCTAAGAGGCAGGCAGTTACTAATCCGAAGAATACTATTTTTGCGGTTAAAAGATTAATCGGAAGAAAATATGATGCTGAGGAAGTTACACGAGCAAAAAAAGTTTTGCCTTATGAATTGGTGTCTGCAAAAAATGGAGATGCTTGGGTAAAGTTAGGTGGCGAGGATAAAAGTCCTCAAGAGATTTCCGCTATGATTTTAGGTAAGATGAAGCAATCTGCTGAAGATTATTTAGGTGAGACAGTAACTGATGCTGTTATTACTGTGCCTGCGTATTTTAATGATGCTCAAAGACAAGCAACAAAAGATGCAGGTACAATTGCAGGACTTGAAGTAGAAAGAATTATTAACGAACCAACTGCAGCAGCACTTGCTTATGGTATT
>CAZHFA010000167.1:0-3506 GCA_964531865.1 uncultured Bdellovibrionales bacterium | reverse complement strand
ATCCAAAGTTTTTAAATTATGTGTCCAAACATCATCGATATGATGTCCTTTTTGAATCATTCCTAGGCCACTAACTAACTCCGGCATAATCTGTTCCAATAATCCGGATTTTCTTAACCACTCAATTCCCGTTGATGGAGTGGGTAAGAGAAGAATTTTAAATAATTCATCTCTAACTCTTTCTCCGGCAATATTATTAATTAATTTGGCATTTTTTTGAATTGATTCCAAAGTTTTTTCTTCAATATTAAACTCTATCTGTCCGGCAATTCTCACTGCTCTCATCAGTCTCAAAGCATCTTCACCAAATCTCTCATCAGGATTCCCTACAGTTCTGATTAATTTATTTTCCAGATCCTTTTGTCCTTCAAACAAATCAATTATTTTATAGTTATTAAGACTTCCGCCCTCTTTAAGGGAGGATGTCGAGCTTTGCGAGACAAGAGGGTTTTGTAGTTCAATCGCCATAGCGTTAACGGTGAAATCTCTTCTCTCCAAATCTTCCTCTAAAGTCTTTCCCCATTTCACTTCATCCGGATGCCGGCCGTCACTATAACCTCTTTCAGTCCTAAAAGTCGTTACTTCAAAAATCTCCCCGTCTTTTTCCACAATACTCAATGTCCCAAAATTATTGTTATAAAAACTGTTTTTCGGAAAAATTTTTTTCATTTCTTCCGGAGTCAAATTAGTTGTAAAATCCCAATCATTTACTTCTCGTCCTAAAATCAAGTCACGTACTGCTCCGCCGACGATATAAATCTCAGCCTTATTATCGTGGAATTTAGCAATGATTTTTTTTACCTTATCTGAAATTTTTATTTCCTTCATCTTGTCCATATTATACCTTTTCCCAGCCATATTCTTCCTTTCCTTTACCCGGAAATAATTTTATTTTATCTCCAGAAACTATTTGATTCTCTAATATCGCTTTTCCTAATAAATCTCCCAAAACTAAATCAATCACTCGCCTCATTGGTCTGGCACCGAATTCAATATTAAAACCATCCTGAGCCACTTTCTCGGCTAATCCCTCAGCCAATTCCAAATTTATATTCTTATTCAATAAATTAGTCTGCAAATCTTTTAACATTAATTTAGCAATTTTTACTAAATTTTCTTCTTCAATTGGTTCAAATACCACCACCCCATCAAATCTGTTCAGAAACTCAGGTGAGAATATTCCCTGTTTTTGGACAAAATCAATTACACTTTTTTGCAATTCTTCTCCTTTAATACCTTTACTTATTTGCTCTCGGATAAAATTCGCTCCGGCGTTGGAAGTCGCCACCACAAACAAATGTCGGCAAACAATTTTATTTCCACTGGCATCATTAATATAACCTTCATCAAGTATGGTTAAAAATAAGTTATATATCTCTGGTGACGCCTTCTCGATTTCATCCAACAGTAACAAACTTGCCGGTTTATTTTTGATCTGTGTCGTTAAGGCTCCCGGTTGATTTTTAAGTACCGCCGACCCGATCAATCTTTCCAATCCTTCACTTCCCTTGTATTCCGCCATATCAAATCTTAATATTTCATTTCTTGATCCATAGTAAACATCGGCTAATACTTTAGCCGTTTGCGTTTTTCCTACCCCCGTCGGCCCTAAAAATAAAAATGACCCGATTGGTTTGTTTTCCTCTTTTATCGCCGCTACTCGACTTCTCAAACTTTTTGCTATCAATTCCACCGCTGTCCACTGACCTATCAATTCTTGCCCAATTATTTCTTCTAATTTTCCTAATTTTTCTTTTTCATTCTCAGTCAACCTACCAATAGCTATTCCGGTTTTTTCCGATAAAACTTGATTCACTTTATCAATAACTATCCAGTTTTCATCTTGGCTTCTGGCGGCAACTACCTGATCCATTAATTCCAATACTTTTTCCGGAAAAGGTATTTCGGTAATGTACCTGTCGCTTCCTTCAAGTATTTGTCTGACCGATTGAACCGAAAACTTGATTTTATTTTTTAATTCTATTTCATCTATTGCCTGAAGCAATATTGTCATGGCTTCCTCTTTGGTTGGAGGAGTAATTTCAATTACTTCAAAATTTTTTAAAATTCTTTTATCGGTTGCCAAAAATCTTTCGTAATCTACCTTATTACTCACGGCAATCATGTTAATTTTGCCTCGTTCTAATGCCGTATCTATTACTTCGCTATAATCATTTCCCTCAAAATCAGCATTGGTAATTTTAAATATATTTTTGGCTACCAACACAATGTTTCCTGCTCTTTCTGCCTCTCTCAATAATCCCGACAGAACTTTTCTTTTCTCGTCTCTATCAATATTTCCTGCCATGGCTGACTGGTAATCCAGTAGTAATAATTTTTTATAAACTAACTTCGATCCCAATTTCCCGGTAATTGCCATTTCTGCAAAAGCATAAATCACTGTCATTTTACCCACCCCCGGACTTCCTACTAATAAAATATTCTTTCCGCTGTTTATTATTTCTTCCATTCTTCGCACTATCTTTTCTCTTCCTATCAAATGATCAGCAAAATTTTGTCTTAAACTTAAATTTTCACTATACCTATCCAACTTTGGTGTATATCCAAAAATTAAATTCCAACCTATTCCTGATCTTCCTAGGTTCCATCTTTTTTGTTCATTTAATTGCCATAACATTTGTCTTCTATCCCACCATCGAGCTGCCAAGACTAAGTCATCCTCAGCTATTTCCAATTTTTGCAATTCATTAGTAATTTTACTTTTATCCAGAAACCAAATCATTATTTTTTCCAAACTACTACCATCACAGTCATTCAAGTCCTCTGGTTTTATTTTTCCTGACCTTAAAATTTCATCAGCCTTTTTCTCTAACCTGCTACTGACAAATTTTCCCGCCTCGCTTCCAAAAAGTATCTCTCCTACAGTATCAGGATTATTCTTTATTCTTTTCTCCAATTTTTTTAATTCTGCCAATGATCTCTTTTGGTCTCTTTCATAATAACCCCAACCTAGAAATGGAACTATTAACCAAATTATAAAAAATGGCACTGAAATTATTAAATAGACTACCGAAGTCGCTAAGCAGAAAATTATCAAGAATAATCTGACGATGGCTCCAATCACACTTGAGATCAAATTAAACGATAAATTTTCAAAAAACTTAGCTATATCAAAACCAACAACAACATCATCAGCTATCAATCTTTTCCATGGAGAAAATATCGTTTTTAATAAAATTCCCAAAGAGAAAAAATGGAGCAATCTCTTTAAATTAAACCAAACTCTTTTCCAATACCATTTCCAACCAATGGTATATTGCCAGATTATAAATCTCATACCTAAATAATAACATTAAAGCCCTTCAAACTCTTCCATCCTCATTCTGTCTTATTTTACCTATTTTTATTTTAATACTTCCTCCTTTTTTAGGGGAAATGTTCTCTTATCACCCCTCTTGTTAAAGAGGGGGAAGGGGGAGATTGGGTTCCACCAAAAAACCCTCCGGTTGCCCGGAGGGTTTCACAATCGTTTTTAATTTAATTTA
>CAZHFA010000166.1:0-3547 GCA_964531865.1 uncultured Bdellovibrionales bacterium | reverse complement strand
TTTTTATAAATTATAAACCTAAAAAAATTAAAAAAGTTATTAAAAATGGTGCAACGAAAAAATTCTTCTATAAATCAGAGGAACAAGAAAAAGAGTCAACTTTTAATAGCTGTTGTAATTAGTTTATCTATAGTTATTTCAGCGATAATCATTTCTAATAAGACTAGCAATGATGATAAAAATGTTACGGTTGTGGCACGGTTTGATACTGTAAATGTTCCTGTTCCTGCAAAAGTAGTTCCAATGGGAACAAAGGTAAAGGATATTAAGTTTAAAAATGTGGCATTTCCTAAAAGTCAAATTCCTTTAGGTGCTCTCTTAGATTTATCTGGAATGCAAGAAGCAATTGCACTTGCAAAGCTTCCTGCCAATCTTCCAGTATTTGATACAAATTTTAGTTTTACAGCATATCCGCAGAATCCTGTAGTAGATAAAATTCCTCAAGGAATGCGTGCAATGACTATACGTGTTGATGCGACATCTTCTGTTGAAGGTTGGGCAGGGTCTGGAAGTTTTGTCGATGTTTTGTTAGTCCAAAAGCACCGTACATCAGTTATCGCAGAAAAGGTAAAAATTTTATCTCAAGAAAGGTCCACGGCTCCAGTTGCTGAAAATGGTTCTCCAAATATTCCAAGTACTGTAACCTTACTTGTTAGTCAAGAACAATGTTTAGCAATAAATACGGCTATTCCTTTAGGTAGAATTGCTTTTGCGTTAAGAAGTGCAAACGATGAAGATGGGTGGAAGGATAATGTTTTTATTCCTGACAATTTAAGAGGTCGACCAGTAGACAATAAAAAAGCAAAGATTAAAGCAGTAGTTTCTGTTAAAGATAAAGATGGGAATGTAAATCAAGTTTATGCTCTTTCTGGAAATAAATGGATAAAATCAAAATCATTACCTGAAGATCTCGTCATCGGAGAAAAATAAATGGGACGAGATTGGCAGAGTATAAAAAAAATTTATGATAATAGTGATGAAAAAATAGAAACACCTGTTGTCGTTAAACAATCCATGTCTTCAGCTCTTTCTTATATTATGAAAGAGTTAAGAAGTGAAGTAAGTATGTTAGAAACTTCTAAAGAGGAGTTATCACAAAAGGATTTTTGTGATCTTATTGATAAGGTTTCTAACAGAACGGGGCTTGAACTTTCTTCATTTGAAAGAGATGAAATTTTAGAGCAAGTAGAGAAAGAACAGAAACCTTTTGGAATACTACAAATTCTTATAGATGACCCAGATATAAGTGACATTATAATAGCAGGCTATAACGATGTTAGTATTCAACAAAAAAGAAAAAATTATAAAACCGAAATTGCCTTTCCAAATAAAGAAAGCTACGTAAATTATGTGGAAAAAATATTGCAAAAGGCAGGGACATCTTATTCCACGGCTCATCCTATTTCTGATGGAATGATAGAAGGTTTTGTAAGAGTTCATGCAGTACATTCTTCTATTTGTGAAGGAGGACCTTACCTTACATTAAGAATCAACAGATTTTCAAAAGTGACATGTGATGATTTAATAAAATTTGAACTTGCTCCAAAAGAAATATTTGAGTATTTAACAGCAATTGTTCAATCAGGACTTACAATTTTTGTTGCAGGTGAAGTTGGTACCGGAAAAACAACACTTGTAAGAGCTTTGGCTTCCAATATTTTTAAAGAAGAATCTATCTTAGTAATAGAAGATACTCCGGAGATTTCTTTAGAGCATCCACATGTTAGATATTTAAGAGTAAGAGAGGCTAACATAGATTCTGCAGGGCTTGTAACTCCTGCAGAATGTATAAGAGCTGGAATGCGTATGGCGATGAATAGAATAATTTTTGGGGAAATTAGAGATGCAAATGCAGGAGAAGCCTTTATAGATGTTTGTGCATCAGGACACTCCGGTATTTCTACAATTCATGCAAAATCTGCATTAGATGCAGTTTCAAGATTAGAATTATTTTTAGGACGTGCTCAAAAAGGAGTCTCTAATGATATATTAAAAGAACAAATTGCAAATGCTGTACAAGTTACGGTGCATCTTGATATCTGTCATTATACTGGCGTAAGAAGAATTATGGAAATAAGAGAAATTACATCAATGGCAGATGGGGTAATTAGACAAAGAGAAATGTTTAGGTATGTGCCAAGTAAAAAACCATATTGGAAAGTGATAAGTAAAGTAAGTTACTTTGATGATGATTTTAAGAAAAAAGGTGTTGATTTAGATTTAAGAAAGTTTCCCGATGAGATAAAAACTCAAAGTGATTTTTAAAGGTTTCTTTGTATGAAAAGATTTAATAATGATTTACAAAGATTAAAACTTTTAAGCACTGGAATGAGTAGTTCTCAAAAATTATCCGAAGAAAATATTTCAAATAATAATAATGAAGATTTATTTTTTTTTGCTGGAATATCTGAAGAAGAAAAAAGAAAAAATTTTATTAGATTTTATATAATAGAAATAATTTTATTTTTTTTATTATTATCATTTTTTAAAATTTATATTGCTTTAATTGGTTGTGCCTTATACGCATTTTTTAAATATCTTAAATTACTTGGTTTAGTTCATAAAAGAATTAAAAGTTTTGAGCAAGATTATCCTGCATTTTTAATTTCTTTATCATCAGCGATAAAAAGTGGTAAAGATCCATTGTTAGCCTTAATGTCTGTAAAAGAATTGTTTTTAGAAAGTAGTGTGCTAAGAAAAAAAATAGATGAAATGTTAAGCTTAATTCAAAAAGGAGCTTCCGAAGAAGAAGCTATTTTTTCTTTTGCAAAAGATATAAAACATCCAGATATAGATTTATTTAGAGTGGCTTTCATTTTATCTAGGCGTGAAGGAAGTGGGCTTTATAAGCCTTTAAAACGTTTGACGAAAGTTACACGTCAAAGACAATCTTTTAGAAGAAAAACTCAAGGTGCTGTTGCAATGCAAAAAATGTCTGCATTTGGAATTTTAATAAGTGGATTTTTTATAGCATTGATACAATTTATAATGAACAAAAATAATTTTTTATTGGCATTTTCAGATCCTTTAGGGTTAAGATTGATGCTTGCTGGAGGGGTATTTTTACTTCTGGGAATTGTTTGGATGATATATATGGTGAGAGAAAAAATATGATATATGTTTTAATATTTTTACTTCTTATAACAATATATTTTTTGTGGACATTTTCATTAAATCGTGGAGCAGAAGAAGTTTATTCGTCGTTGTTAGATGAGGAAAATGAAAATGTCACTATAAAATCAAATGACAAAAAAAAGGAAATAAGATTAAATGCAGAACAAAAAATAATATTTGTATTTATGTCAGTTATTATATTTATCATTTGCATGATTATTTTTAACTTTTCTAAAAATTTTTTAATTATATTTTTAATTTTTTCACTTTCATTTTCATATATCATTTCAAGAGTGTTGGCAGTTCGTGATTCAAAGATGATATATAAAAAAATTGATTTTTTTCTTCCAATAGTAATGGAAAGATTGGTAATGGCAGTTCAAGGTGGAAGTGATATATTTACTGCAGTTAATGTCATTGTAAAGTTAAGCAA
>CAZHFA010000165.1:0-3601 GCA_964531865.1 uncultured Bdellovibrionales bacterium | reverse complement strand
TAATTTTTTTTGTCTTTCTGGTAAGTTATTTATTCGAACTCTTTTATTTTTTTCTCCTAAAATTAAATATCCATACGGAATATCGGTTCTTTCAAACTCATTTAATAATCTCATATAAACCAGCAGTTGAAAGACATATCTATCTTTTAATTTTTTTGCCAAGGGTTTTATTTCTATAGGGACAAAATTTCCTTTTTCTTTTATTACTGCATCAGGTCTTCCTGAAAGCCCTTGAATTTCAGAAATATAATTTTTTACAGGTAATATAGTACTTCCATCTATCGATAAAAAATCACTTTCTTTTTTAATTCCAGATTTTAAGTATTCTTTTTTTATATAAAAACTTGCGACATCTACAACGATAAATGTTATTACAATAAGTAAAACAAAAAATAAAAGCTCTGGATCTATAGTTAATAATTGATATAAAGATTTTAAAAAATCATATGTGATTTTTTCTAAAAAAGTTCCTTCTTTTATTATATTTTTTAATGATGCTGGAATTCTAACTTCTTGAGTCATTTTATCTTGTAATGATATAAGACCTAATAAAAAAAATGTTATAAGAAGTTTTATTACAAGAGATTTTTTTTTAATTAAAATATGAATATCTTCAGCTTTTTTCCCCCACTTTGAATGATTTTGCATGCCATCATTTCGTAATTTTATATCATCAGAATTGGGATTTTTTTTAAAAACACTTTTTAACTGCCAAGAATACGGACAAACAGCATAAATTCCTACTTCACCTGCAGAAATTATATATTTTCCATATGGTGTTTTTTTTATCATACACGAATCAATTATAATTTAATGAAAAATTACTTTTTTAGAATCATCTAAAGAATTTATTAAATCATCATCTTCATTATCTAAATTCATTTTATGCTTATGAATTAAGAGTTGCCCATCAATTTGTCCAATCATAGATAATAAATTATTTTTTGTGGCATCAATTCTTTTTACTGCTTTAAACGTTAATATTCCAAACGTCACAAGGAAAAAAGATATACATATTTTAAATAAAGTTGCACTTAAAATTATTGATATACCTGCTAATACTAAAAATAGCGATGGCGAATATATAATTAAATCTCTTTTTGTAAATTTCTTGCTAAATATTTTTTTTATGTTTTGATTTACTAACTCATAAATCTTTTTAATTTTTGTAAAATTCATATCATCCTTAATGTAAAATTTTTTCTAAAAACTAACCTTAACCTAAACAGCTAAATATTATAATAATAATGAATAATGTTATTTTCAAACAGAATGTATTATAGCCCATAAAATGTTTTTTACTATTTAATAATTTATTATTTTTATTTATCATAAAGAGCGTTGGTATTATTAAAAATTTTTATTTCTTAATCAAGTTTTGGATGGGTTTTAAAATATGAAATTTCCGATGTTTAATTTGACTTATTGGGTTTTACAGACTTTGGCAATGCTTTTAACATGTTGGCTTGTCCCTAAATTAAAAGTCACAAGTATTTTTGGTGCTTTTTTTATGGTTGTAGCGTTGGCATTTATTAACGCCAATGTTTGGGATTTGGCATTGTTTATGAAAATTCCTGATGAGGCGACATATCAAACGTTAGTGCTATTTTTATCGAATGGATTTTTGTTTTGGATCTTAGTAAAAATTTTACCGGGAATAGAGGTTGAAGGTTTTAGGCCTGCTTTAATTGCACCTGTTATTTTTACAGTCTCTTCTCTTATTGTATCTGTTATTGTAAAAGATGTAGATTGGGTGAAATTTTTAGAGTGGGTGATAAGTTCCTTGGGAGATTTAAAAGATTTTGTAAGAGAGCATTTTACTTCATTAGATACGACTAAGGATTTTATTGAAGAAAAATTTGGAGCTGATATTGCTCCGACAATATCACCTAAAAATTTAAAAGATATATAGTTAATATTTATGGAGAACAATATTTTTAAATCACGACTTTTAAGCTTGACAAGAAGATATGCTTACATTTGGCATGATGGACAGGTAAAACAGGGAAGATTTTTATCAAGAGATCATGATTTTATAATAGGTGATGTCGTAGATTGTTTTTTTGAAAAGGGAGAGTTGTTAGTAGTTTCTTTTGAGCAAAGAGAAAATATTTTGAGTAGAGTTTATTTTGGAGCAAAAAGAAATATTGCATCAAATATTGATAGGGTCTTTATAGTAACCGCCCCTAATCCATTATTTAACACAAATTTTATTGATAACGTTTTATGTGCTACAAAAAAAGAAGGGATACATGCTTCTTTAATTGTCAATAAATCAGATCTTGATATCGAAAATATAAATTCATTTGTAAAAGCATATAAGGCTTTAAATATCGATATAATGTTTACTAATACTGTAGCAGAAGACGGAGTCGATAATTTAAAAAAATATTTTGATAATGCAGAGGAAACGCAAGTGCTTCTTTGTGGAATATCTGGAGTCGGAAAAAGCAGTATATTAAATAAACTTATTCCAGATATGCAAAGTAAGGTGGGGGAGCTTGGAAAAAGAGGACAAGGAACTCAAACTACGACTCAAGCTTTTGGAGCATTTTATGAGAGAAAAAAAGAATCTCCTCTTTTTATTATAGATTTACCTGGAATACAAAATTTTAATGTTTCTTTTTTAGATAAATATGAAATTAGTGTCCTTTTTGATGATATAAAAATTTTTAGTAAAAAATGTGAATATGATGATTGCCTTCATACAGTTGAGCCAAATTGTGCTGTTAAAAATGCTGTAAAAGAAGGGAAAATATCATCTAGTAGATATGAGTCATATTTAAAAATTTTAGATGATATTCAAAGAGAGAAAAAATTTTAAATAAAAATTAAAAAATTTTTTGGAAAAAAATCATGAAGACTTGGAAGGACATATTGGGGGATGAAAAGGAGAAGCAATATTTTAAAAACATTTTGTCTTTTATAGAAAAAGAAAAAGCATTGGGGAAAATAATTTATCCTAAAAACAGTGATATGTTTAATGCTTTTACATTTACTCCTTTTGATAAATTAAAAGTTGTGTTAATAGGTCAAGATCCTTACCATGGCCCAAATCAAGCACAAGGACTAAGTTTTTCTGTAAAAGAAGGCATTCCTCAGCCACCATCTTTGCAAAATATTTTTAAAGAATTACATGATGATTTGGGAGTAAAAATTCCAGCTTCAGGTTCTCTTGAAAAGTGGGCAAGAGAGGGGGTGCTTTTATTAAATGCAGTTTTAAGTGTTGAAGCAAATAAGCCTGCTTCTCATCAAAATATTGGTTGGGAAACATTTACGGATTTTGTGATATCAAAAATAAATGAAGAAAAAGAAGACATAATTTTTTTGCTTTGGGGATCTTTTGCACAAAAAAAATGTAAAATGATAGATGAAAAAAAACATTATATTTTTAAAACAGTTCATCCTTCACCTCTTTCGTGTTATCGCGGATTTTTCGGCTCCAAACCTTTTTCAAAAACAAATAAAATTTTAAAAGATCTAGGAAAAACTCCAATAGATTGGGAATTGTCGTAGCATAGTTGATTCTTAATAAGAAAATTAAAAATAAAAAATTTAAAAAATTTTGGGTCTTGACTAGTTCTTTTTGGTTTTAAAGAAA
>CAZHFA010000164.1:1233-3690 GCA_964531865.1 uncultured Bdellovibrionales bacterium | reverse complement strand
ATGCATAACACTAGAGATATAGACAAGGTCCTAAGAGACATGGCAAATAACGAAGATAGAGATTTAGAAAATGAATATTTGGATGTTGCCACAGGCGTAGGGAAACCTGAATGGTATGGTAAAAAGACTATTTACCTTATTTCAAATTCAATTGTAAATCCAGAAGAAAAAATTGATTTTTATTATATGACTCCAAATATAAATTTTATTATTTGTTTTGTACGAGCATTTTTTATTATTTCATTCCTTATCTTAATTTTAAATAAAAATATTTTTGCAAAAATGAAATCTGTAATAAATGGATCTAATTTTTCTTCATCTATAGTTTTATTGTCAATTTTTACAATTTTTTTCAATGTAAATTCTGCAAATGCTAAAATTCCAGATAAAGAAACACTAAATGAATTAAAAAATTATGTTATTTTCAATACAGAAAAATCGCCTAATTGTATGCCGAATTGTGCAACTATTGAAGATTTAAAATTAAGTGATGATGGAAATAAAATTATTTTTAATTTCAAAATAAATACGTTGGATAACGTTGCAGTTCCTATTTTTAAAATGAGCTCTAATTTTTCTGTTAATAAAATTTTTATAAATAATAAAAAATTATTAAGGGCAATAAAGTCAGATGATGCTTTGGTCTTATATATTAAAAAGGGAATAAATGATGTCAAAATTATAGCAAATGTTTTTAACAATGAAGATATAAATTTTTCTTTATTGCAAGCTCCTATAAATATAATTGATGAATGCTTAAATTGGAGTTTCTTAGGAAGCACACAAAAGACAAAACAAATTTCATTAAGAAGAAAAAATATTGGTGATGCAATATCATTTTCAACTAAAAATAAAGATGAACCACAATTTCAAACAGATGTTGTTACGCAATCTTATTTTGAAATTGAAAGGATACTTACCTTATCTGATGATTTTAAAATGGTTACTAGGGTTGTTAGAAAAGGAAATTTAAAAAATGCAACATTATTGGAATTAGATTTGTTAGAAAATGAACATGTTTTAAGCAGTAATGTAAAAGTAAAGGATAAAAAAATAAAAATAGAGTTTTCTCCATTTGATAAGGAAAGAGAAATTGTATCTAATTTTTCATTAAAAAATCTTATAAAACTATCTGCTCTAAAAAATGATTTAGTTTTTGAAAAGTGGAGAGTGTTGGCAGATAATAAATATTTTATTTCTTACGATGGGACTCCACAGGTGCAAGGAAATGATGGGCTTAGTTGGAGGCCTAGAAATGGGGAGTTTTTAAATATACATATTTCTAATGTTGAAAATGCAAAAGCACCATTAAAAACAATTATAAATTCTAATGTAAAATATAATTTAGGTGAAAAAATATTAGAAACATCATTAGATTTTACTATCAGATCTTCCAAAGGTGGAAATTATGAAGTGCAGATTCCTAAAAATTCAACTTTAAAACTAATTACTATTGATAATGTGTTTCAACCTCTAATCTTAAAAGATAGTAAAGTTATCATCAATTTAAAACCATCTGAACAGCGTGTTAAAGTTTTATGGCAAAATAATATGGATTGGCAGACAAGATTTAAACTTCCTAAAATTGATTTTTTAATGTCTTCAATAAATTCTACCATTCAAACTAATAAGCCTCAAAATAGATGGATTCTTTTTTTAACTGGTCCCAAAATGGGATCTTGCGTTTTGTTTTGGGCATATTTTCCAATTATTATTTTAGTTGCGATATTATTGAAATTAAGTAAAAAGTTTGATGTTAAATTGTATCAGTGGGTTTTGTTGTTTATAGGCCTTAGCTTTTCAAATATTTTTAGCATATTTTTAATAATTTTATGGGTCATGTTATTTGAATTTTTGAAAAACCATAAGAAATATCTTTCCAGTTGGATTATTGTAATGGCTACTTTTCTTTTTACAATAAAGATTTTATATGAAATTTTTTATTCTATACGTTGTGGATTGTTAGGCATTGCTCCGTCAATGTTAGTTGTAACCGGAAGAAATGTTTCAAGTAATGTTTTTATGTGGTATCAAGATATGGTTAGTTCTATACTTCCACAGCCTGAGATTTTTTCTTTAAATATTTATTGGTATAAAGTGATGATGATTTTTTGGGCACTTTGGGTATCGTTTTTCATGATTAAATATATTGGAAATATGGGAATTAAAATTATCAATGCTTATAAAATGGAAAAATAGCTTTTTAGAATTTTTGTATTTTAAGAAGCCTTTTCAATTTTATTCGATGTTTTGGCTGTGATGCATTTTATTTTAGGAAGAGGGCATATGTTTCTTACAGTGGAATCTTTTTTTTGTGCACTTTGTGCTCTCCAAATAAGTTGTTCATTGATATGTCCTGTACACTGCGTACAATCAAACCCTTCCCAATCAAGACTAGCCGCTAGATTTAAACAAATATCATAATTTTTGCAATTGTGTTTTCTAAGAGAAGAAGAA
>CAZHFA010000164.1:0-1133 GCA_964531865.1 uncultured Bdellovibrionales bacterium | reverse complement strand
TAGATTTAAACAAATATCATAATTTTTGCAATTGTGTTTTCTAAGAGAAGAAGAATTAAGAGAAGAAGAATTGGACATACACTTTGTATGAGAACTTGTACTGACTTCTATTGGACCATTTAATTTTGTCATTTTTGTCTAGTCTATTTAAAAACCCAATTATCGTTGACTAGTTTAGCAATGATAAAAAAAAATGACAATATGAAAAAATATTTAGTGATAGATAAAACTCTTATAAGTCTTCATTTCTTTTTTGAAGTCTTTTTTCTAAGTCTTTTATGTTTTCATTTAGGGTTTCAGCATATTCTGTATATCCTAAATGATTGGCTATTCTTAATTCAAGCTTTAAAAGACAAAGCATTTCTTGGGTTGTTTGAAGTCCATTTTTCTCAAAGTAATCTTTAGCATTTTTTAATAAATCCCATGCTTCCGCTGGCTCATCTTCTTTGAATAAGAAAACAATTTTTTTTGTAAAAAAATTATAATATA
Source organism: uncultured Bdellovibrionales bacterium (assembly GCA_964531865.1). GTDB lineage: Bacteria > Bdellovibrionota_C > UBA2361 > UBA2361 > CAKMMH01 > CAZHFA01. The sequence continues at coordinate 644 of CAZHFA010000164.1, read as the reverse complement.
CTGAATAATCATTTATATGGTTTGTCGATAAAATATTTTCAACGGAATCAAATAATTCGTAAATTTCTTGGCTATTTTTATCGCATGCAAATGTTAAAAGATAGTTTGCTTTAGCTAAAGCAAAGTTTATGCAGATATGGGGATTTTCGTTACCAAAGAGAAGTTCTCCACATTGAAAAAATATTTTTGTTGCCGTTGTTTCATCTTTTCTATAAATAGCATCATTTAGTAATTCTGTAGAAAAATCAGCATAAAATTTTTCATTAAGTATATCTTTAGGAATGAAAGTAAAAATTTTATACATAAACTTATTAAGATCTTCTATGTCTTGTGATTTTAAACCAGTTAGTACATTGTGCTTTGTCACAATATAATTTATTACGATATCTGGAGAGTCATTACATATTTTTTTTATTGTTTCATCATCTGAGGCATCTATCATAGAAAGATTTGTGCCTAAAATTTTAATACTTTCTGGTTTTTGTAATATAGTATCTAAAAATTTAAAATATCTATCTGCCATTATTGTGTCATGTGTTGAGCAATAAAATGATACAAGTGCTTTAGAGATATTTAAGAAATATTGTAAGCTATTACCATTTATTGTGTTAGTGTCAAGGAGCATATTGCTTAGATATTCATGT
>CAZHFA010000163.1:0-3728 GCA_964531865.1 uncultured Bdellovibrionales bacterium | reverse complement strand
ATAAGAAAAATTTTATATTTAGGAAGTGGCATAAAATCGACATCATCTCGATACTTTATTGCGGGAGTTTTTTTAAACGGGTCTAAGTCAAAAACTTTTTCAACATATGATCCGTAAAAAACATATCCTAAAATAAGAAGTGTTAAAAAAAATAAAAATAAACACATAATATAACCTTAAAGTTTAATCTAATTATAATACCTATAGTTTAAAACTTTTAAACTATAGGTAAATGTATTTGTACTGTGGTTCCGAGTGGTTCTCGTGGATGAATTTCCAAAGAACCATTATTTGCTTTTACAAATTCTGAAGCTATAAATAGGCCTGAACCAGATCCTTGTTGCTCTATAGATTCCCTATCTATTTGAGAAAAAAGTTTTATGGCATCTTTAGTCTTGTTTTCTTTTATTCCAATCCCTTTGTCGCAAATTTCAATAACAATTTTTTCATTTTCTTTTAATAAAAATATTTCTATATCAGGTTTTTCTGGAGAAAATTTAATGGAATTTTCTATAATTCTTTTTATTGCATCTTGAAGTTGGATATCATAAACAAAAATATTTGCATTACAACTACAGTCTATAACTTGAATTTTTCCATATAATTCATTTTGAATTTTTTCTTTTAACTCTGAAATTGTATTATCAATAAAAGTATTTAATTTAAAAGTTGTAGCTTTTTTTTCTGCTTCTCTTTTTGGAATTCCAATTTCTATTTGTTGCAAGATTAAAAAATCAGAAATAAGTTTTTCTAATCTTTCGCTACCTTGTTGGATGGAATTTAAAAGACATTCAATTTTTTCTTTATTAAAATGAGATTGTCTTTCTAATAAAAGTTCAGAAGTCGTTTTTATTGCCATTAAGGGGGTTTTAAATTCATGAGAAAGAGTGTGTAAAATTCTCTTTTTGTTGTTCTCTAAGTTTCTTTCTATAGCATGTTTTATATGATTAATTTTTGCTATTTTATTTTTTGTAATTGAGACTAACTCAGAAGGGTCATATGGCTTAACAATAACTTCATCTACCCCTAATTCTCGAACTTTATTTAATTCTTCTTTGTCGTTAAGAGATGTTAATATTATAACAGGAGTATCTAAGTCATGTAGTGGATTTTTTATATATTCACAAAATTTAAATCCATCCATCTTGGGCATAAGTAGATCACAAAATATCAAATCAAAATGCTTCGATTTTGCACATTCTAAGCCTTCTTCTCCATTGTTGGCTACGTCTATATTATATTTTTCTAAAGTTAAAAGCTTTTTTAAACTATCTTGGATAATAGGGTTATCTTCGATAATTAAAATTGATGATTTTTCTTCAAATAACAAAATAAATCCTTTTATCTTTATTTATAGAAAAAATTTTACAAAAAGTATGTAATAATATTTTCGGAAAATTTAAAAAACTTCTTGAGATATTTAGATTATTTGATTTAATATTGTTTTTGTTGCATTTTTGAAAGGCATTTTATGGATGAATATATAACTAAGATAAATGAAAGCGACATCATGGAACGTCCGACTTGGGATGAATATTTTATGAAGATTGCTATTTCGATAGCAAGTCGAGCTAGTTGTTATAAAGTTCATGCAGGGTCTGTGCTTGTAAAAGATTGTCGAATTATTGGTACTGGGTATAATGGAGCACCATCTGGAATTAAAAGTTGTCTGGATTTAGGCTATTGTGAGAAAGAGAAAATTACGGGTGAAGATTATATGGTGAAAAACAAACCACATACATGTAGGGGGATGCATTCTGAGACAAATGCAATTGCCTATAGTATTAGAGAGCCTAAAGATGCCACATTGTATGTTACAGTTTTTCCTTGTAATGATTGCACAAAATATATTATTGCAAATAAAATAAAAAGAGTTGTTTTTAAAAGAGCCTATAATAAAAATGAATACATGGTGGCTCTTAATAAATTTAAAGAAGCTAATGTTGAGGTTTGTCACCTTGATTTAAGTTATAAAAGATCTGTTGCAATAGATTTTATTTGTGGTACACAAAGTGCAAATTTTGACTTATGGAGTAATGAAGAAAAAGAAATTATAAAATTTTTTTTAAGTAAATAATTACATTAAATAATGAGTACTGTTTTAGGCTAAAAATCTGCAATTTAAAAATTTAAATATTTTTATGAATTAAAATAAAGACGTATATAATATAGCTTGTAAGTAAAAAAGCTCCTTCAAAACGATTTACTCTTCCTTTTCTTCCCTTAAATCCATATCCAATAATGAATAAAGAAACAGTAAGTAAAAGCATAAATAAAATATCGCGATAAATAATTTCATTTGTAACATCAAAAGGTTTTACAATTCCAGCAAGTCCTACGACAGCTAAAGTATTAAATAGATTTGAACCAATAACATTTCCAAATGCTAAATCATGTTCTCCTTTTTTTATAGCAATAATTGATGAAGCAAGTTCTGGAAGTGACGTTCCTATTGCAACAATTGTAAGTCCAATTATCATATCGCTAAGACCAAGAAATTTAGCTATTTCAACAGATCCCCAAACAAGAATTTTTGAACTTATTATTAAGACGATAAGTCCCATTATTAAAGTTAATAAAGATTTTTTTAATGAAATTTTTTTATTGTGGTTTTGTAATTCTATTGCTTTTGAAAATGAATCATCATGTTTTCCGATGCTTTCTTTAATGGACCAAAAAGTAAGTAGTGTAAATATTGATAGGAGAACAATTGAATCCAAAAAAGAAATTTTATTATCAAGTGCTTGATATAGGCATACAAGAGTAACAAATGTAAGGATTGGAAGTTCTTTTTTTAGTATAGTTGAATTTAAGTATATAGGGCTAATTATTGCAGTAATTCCTAAAATTAATGAAATATTTACTATATTAGAACCATAAGCATTTCCCAATGCAATTCCAGAATTTCCTTGTAATGATGAAAGAACAGACACAATCATTTCAGGAGCTGACGTTCCAAATCCTATAATTAAAATTCCAATTAGTAGTGGAGGCATTCCAAAATATTTTGCTGTAAGTGAAGCACCATTTACAAACTGATTAGCACTCCATAAGAGTAATATAAGTCCAAGTATTGTTGATAAAATTGCTATAGCCATAAAGAAACTATACAAAATATATTTAAAAATGTCTTTATTGATAAAGGATTTTTTTTGTGAATTTTTTGAATAAAAAGAAGTCACTTTGTGTTTAATAAAAAAAACCTTTTTAAAGTGACTTCAAAGAAAAAGAGAAAGCGATATAAAATTACTTTCTCTCTTTTTTAAATAACAACCTTTCTAAAAAACAACATTAAATTAAAATGGAGAGTGCTCATTGTCGCTTCCATTGTTTTGCTCACTATCGCCGTCCCCATGTCCAACGTCTTGGTCTGGAACTTCATCAGCTGCGTCACTTGCCAATACTTGTTTCTTTTTTTCTTCATCAGTGGAAAAATTTTCCGCACTTATCAATTCCTTCATACTTTGGGCAAATTTTCCAAAGGCTAACCAAGGAATGTTGGGAAGATTTTCTACTCCATTTTTGGTTTGTACTTTTAATGTAGCAAACGCGAATGGAAAGACTTCAAATACGTCTTTTATCACAATTTCCAGTTTGCGCATGTAAACTGGAGTCGTTTCTGTTGACGTAAAGAGCCGGTAATTGTGAAGCTCAGACGCATTTTCAGTTAATTCGTATCTCTCATACGCCCAGCTTTCTAAAATTGTCCCTGTGATAAAAAGTCCCCA